>JAHDSP010000074.1 GCA_018432645.1 Bacteroidales bacterium
AAACATATTTCTTTTGGACATTATCTGGCGAAATAAATATAATCATTATTTTTTTGATTATTAGAGATTGAGAGCTTTTATGCACTCTATAACTTCATCTAATGTATTTGCTGGTATTAATTTTAAATTTGATGATTCTAAAATTTCTTTAGCTAGTTGCGCATTTGTGCCTTGGAGACGAACGATTATAGGTATATCAATATTTTCTACATTTCTATATGCTTCTATGATACCATTAGCTACCCTATCGCATCGTACAATACCTCCAAAAATATTAACTAAAATAGCTTTTACTGAGGGGGATTTTAGTATTATTCTAAAGCCTTTTTCTATTTGTTCAGAGCTTGCTGAGCCACCTACATCTAAAAAATTTGCGGGTTTAGCTCCAGCTATAGCAATTAAATCCATGGTAGCCATAGCTAGTCCAGCACCATTAACCATACATGCTACGTTACCATCTAATTTTACATAATTCAATCCTGCAGCATTTGCTTCTAATTCTAATTGATTTTCTTCTTCTAAATCACGTAATCCACTAAGCTCAGGATGTCTATAAAGTGCAGAATCATCTAAAACAATTTTAGCATCAGCAGGATATATTTGATTATCACTAGTTTTCAAAACTGGATTTATCTCTAGTAATGACGCATCTGTACCTATAAATGCTTGATATAATTTAGCAACAAAATCTAGCATATCATTAAAAGCATCACCATTTAATCCCAAATTAAATGCAATTTTACGTGCTTGATAGGGCATCAACCCAGTTATAGGGTTTATAAATTCTTTAAAAATTAAATTTGGTGTGGCTTCAGCAACTTTTTCTATCTCCACTCCACCTTGTGTAGAGTATAGTATTACGTTTTTTTCATTTTTCCGATCACAGGATATACTCATATAAAATTCTTGAACATTTTCTCTGCCTTCATAGTATAAATTTTGTTCTATTAAAACTTTTTGAACTAATTTACCATTTTTATCAGTTTGTGGTGTTACTAATCTCATTCCTATAATTTGAGAAGTTAATTTTTTAACTTCTTCAGGTGATTTAGCAATTTTTACGCCGCCAGCTTTTCCTCTGCCGCCAGCATGTACTTGGGCTTTTACTGCACAAATTTCTGAACCTGTTAATTCTTTTAAATTTAATGCAGCTTCATAAGCTTCGTCTGGATTATATGCTAGAAATCTTTTCCCAACTTTAATGCCGAATTGTTCTAATAGGTTTTTTGATTGATATTCATGCAAATTCATTTATCTTAATTTTTTATTTCGTAAAATTAATAAAAAAATGAAAATAAAAATTTGGATTAAATTAAGGATTTGAATTTAAATTTGGTATAATTATAAATTATTTTTAATTTTGCAAAAATCATTTGGGCGGTTCGTCTAAGGGCTAGGATCTCAGACCCTCATTCTGAAGATAGGGGTTCGAATCCCCTACCGCCTATTTTTATTTCTTTTTAAATTATCAAATTTTACGTTTTTAATTTTTTCCTTTGTGCAGCAGGGAAGAGTACGTTATTTAGAATTAATCGATAACCCGGTGAATTTTTAAATAAATTAAGGTCAGTGGGAGGATCATAAACAAAATGACGATAGTCCTCTGGATCATGACCTCCATAGAATGTGAAAGTACCTCGACCATATTCGCCGTGAATATATCTTGCTTCATTGATAGATTTATTTTCTCCCATTATTAAAATATCTTTTTTTATTTTACTTTTATTAAATGCTGTAGCTTGTCCCATAAACCCTTTTATTATTCTCTCATGATTTTGACAAAGCATGGTAGGCACTGGATCCCATTTAGCTGAAAATTCAAATAGAGCAAAATAATCATCCTCTTCACGTATCTGAGGGCGAGTCATAGTGACGTCTATATCTGATTTTGCATAAATATATGGATTAGTGTAAATTTTGAAATTTGTAAAAGCAAAAGTTTTACTATAATCTAATTTATCTTGTGCATTAGGATCTGGTGGATCCCCATCAAATGGTACATCACATATATCTACACCATCGGCAGCTAAAGCTATATCTATACTTTCTGGTGCACTGCACATAGCAAACAAATAACCACCTCCCGCTACATAATCTCTAATGTTTTTAGCTACAGCTAGCTTAAGTTGAGATACTTTTGTAAAGCCTAATGATCGTGCTAGCTGCACTGCATATTGTTGATCTTTTTGATACCATTCCGTGTTTTTATACTGTGCCCAAAATTTACCAAATTGTCCAGTAAAATCTTCATGATGTATGTGTAGCCAGTCATATGTCGGTAAAATACCTTGTAAAACTTCTTTGTCATATATCTGATCATAAGGGATATCTGCATATGTTAGTACTAACGTTACTGCATCGTCCCACGGTAAATTTGTAGGTGGCGCATAAACGGCTATTCTAGGAGCTTTAGTTAGCTTAATGATGTCTGCATTGATTGATGGATCTGCTATGTATTCATAAATTGCAATAGCTTGAGATTCTGACAATATTTCATAACTTATTCCTCGCAAAATACATTCTTGTATTAATGGTTTGCCGTATGGCATCATAAAACTGCCGCCTCGATAATTTAATAGCCACTCGACCTCAAAACCATTCACTAACATAAAATAAGCAAGACCATAAGCTTTTAAATGATCATTTTGTGCATTATCCATTGGTATTAATACCTTTTGACTTTGCAGACTTATACTCAAAAAAATTAATATTACAATTATTATATTATTTTTTTTCATTTATTTTTTTATGTAAAATTAATAATAAAATTATGAAATAGGGTAGAAGAGAGTTAATAAAAAATTTGGTTCTATAACGATTATTGTGAGTAAATTATTTAATTATCCAATTCTTTTTATTAAATCCACAAATGCACACAAATTAACACAAATAAAAGTAAAATGTTGATGAGTTGATGAGTTGATGAGTTGATGGGATAAGGACTTTAGCAAAATATTGGTTGTAAATTAATTCACCAATGCACACAAATAAAAAATTCAATCCTAAAATCCTTCAATCCCAAAAATCATGGTTCAGACAATAAAGAGATAGTTATTAACCATGACCTTTATTTCACTATTCTATAATATCTGATTTTATTTTGTCGAAATCTATTATCATTGTGTTTATAAATGATAAAAAATCATTTTCTATTTCTGAATAATACTCTTCTAATATTTCAATAGAATTTGTTAAATTAGCTTCAAAAGAAGCACGTGTATCCATCCATTCAAATATATGTTTTAGTCCAGATAAGTCTTTGTACATTATTAGCCAATTATTTGTTATCATATGGTCGACTGCTCTTTTGGCTTTATTTGGTAAAATATTATAATTATTCTTTAAAATAATATAGAACTCATCTATTGTATTAATTAACGATTTTTTAGAAAATTTTCCCCAATTATTTGCCATGAAATGGTCATAAATAACATCTACAGCCACTGATGCATAATGTCTTAATGATGGACTAAATATAGAAATAGATTTTTTAACAATTATATTATTATCAGAATAATTATCAATCCATTGATGAAGTTTAATACCAGATTGTATTTGAGGAGGATAATCTTTTATTCTATTAATGCCTCTTATATAGTCTGCTATAAAATTTCCCAAAATTATATTCTCATCATTTTGTGAAAAAAATAAGTGGATTAAAATATTCATTTTTTTTACTTCATTAGCAAATTTAATGTATTTTTATCAATTTTGCGAAAGTTCTTTACAATTATTAATAAATAATTAAAAATCTTTGTTTTTAGTATCCATAATTATTGTAACAGGTCCATCATTTACTATATCTATTTGCATATTTGCTCCAAAAATTCCTTTAAATATTATTTTATTGAAATTATTTTGTAAAATTTCAAGGAATGTGTTGTAATATTTTTCACCAATTTCATAAGAAGCTGCACGTGAGAAAGATGGCCGATTACCTTTTTTAGTCCAAGCATACAACGTGAATTGGCTGACAACTAAAATATCGCCATTAATATCTGAGACTGATAAATTCATTAATCCATCAGAGTCATTAAATATACGTAAATTAATAATTTTATTAGCTAACCATTGCATATCTGCGGTAGTCTCTTCTTCTTCAAAACCAACAAATAATAATAAGCCTTGATTTATAGAACTAATAACATTATTATTAACCTTGACAGCAGCACTATTGACGCGTTGAATGACTACTCGCATATTTATTTTTCATTATATATCAAATATGCTAAAACATTGCCTACGGCAGACAGGGTATTTTTATCTATTTTGTCTATATCATCGCCCATTGTATGCCAGTAAGGATAAAAACCTGTTGAGCTATTTTTATCTTGATGAACAATATTGATAGTAGGGATGTTTGCAATAGTATTTAGATACAAATGATCATCAGTAATGGGCGCTGCATTTTCTGGGATGAAATATTTATTATAACCTAATTTAGCTGCAATATTCCAAACTTTTTTTAATATTGATGGTGCATATTCATTAGATATACCTTCATAATAAAATGTAGCATCACTAGCGCCTACCATGTCTAGAAGAATCCCATAATTGGCATTATAATTAAAAGGTACTTTATTTCTACTCCAATATTGGCTACCAAGACACCAAAATTCACCATTTTTAGTTTGTACACTTCGAGGTTCTCCCCAATCTTCTATATCCCAAAGAGCAATATCTATGCCGATAGATGGCGGATTTTCATTGAGCAAATTTGCTAATTCTAGTAATATGCCCACACCTGATGCACCATCATTAGCTCCTGGAATAGGTGAATTGTGATTATTAGGATCAGGATCATAATCTGCATAGGGACGACTATCCCAATGAGCAGAGAGTAAAATTCTTTTTTTAAGAGTTGGATTAAACTGTGCTATAATGTTTTTACCTTCTTTGACTTCACCAGAATAAATGCGAGTTTTAAAAGTTTGCACATATACAGTGTCTGCCAAACTATCTAATTTGTTTATTAACCAATTACCACAGAGATCATGAGCATTAGTACCAGCCACTCTAGGACCAAAAGAAACTTGTTTAGCTATATATTCATAAGCTCTATCAGCATTAAAAGTTGGTACTTTAATTTCAGTTTTTTGCTGTGTATCCGTACCTTTATCAATATTTTTTTTGCAACTTTCTAAAAATAAAGTTGAAAAAAGCAATAATATTATAAAACTTTGTATTAATCTTCTATTTCCCATGTATATTTGTCTTTATTATCATTAACAACAACACCCAAATTTTTTAATCGACTCCTTATTTCATCAGCCAAAATATAATTTTTTTGCTGTTTTAATTGTGTTCTAATATCTAAAATTAATTCAATAAAAGGAGCGATATCATGTATTTTTTGAGGTTTTTCTATCCTGAGGCCTAAAATATTTTCAATAAAAATATTTTTCATCCAGTGTAGTATGTCAATATCATTATTATCTAAATTAATTTTTTGTTCCGAAGCTAAATTGATAATTTTAACTGCTTCGAAAAGATTAGCAATAGCTATAGGAGTGTTCAGGTCATCATTTAAAGCATCTAAAATCTTGTTTTTAATTTCAAATAAATTTGAATTAGAAATCTCTACATTTGAAGATAATTTATCAATTTTATTAAAAGCTTTTGATAATCTATCTAAGCCACTTTCAGCAGCTTTCAATGCTTCATTAGAAAAATCTAGAGGACTTCTATAATGAGCTTGT
>JAHDSP010000073.1 GCA_018432645.1 Bacteroidales bacterium
AACAGCAATATGCAATGGAGCAAGTTCGATATTAACAGCAAGTGGTACAGATAATTATAGTTGGAGTACAGGAGGCAATACAGCCAGCATAACAGTTACACCAAGTTCAACAACTACTTATACAGTAACTGGGACAAGTGCCGCAGGATGTACAGGCACAGCAACAGTAAGTGTAACAGTAAATCCATTGCCAACGGTTAGTATTGATTCTTCGCAATCATCGATTTGTATTGGTGCTAGTGCAACATTGATAGCTAATTCTAATATCTCAGGTACATCTTTTATTTAGAGTAATAATTTTAGTGGTAATAGTATTACTGTGGCACCATCTACAATTACAACATATTCTGTTACAGGGACTACAAATGAGGGTTGTATTGGTACTGCAGAAATTACTGTAACTGTTCATCCATTACCGACAATTAATTATACAACTAACCTATCACATTGTGGGCATTCAGATGGGAATATAATAACCAATGTAACTGGCGGTACTCCTCCCTATGTTTATCAATGGTCTAATGGAGCGAATACTCCAAATCTAAATAATATTTCTTCTGGTAATTATAATTTAACAGTTATCGATGCTAATGGTTGTAGCATTACTATCAATATGACTATTGTAGATGCACAAATGCCTGTTGCTAATTTCATTGCTAAACCATCAATAACCACTATAGAAGATCCTATGATTTATTTCCAAAATTTATCTAGTGGTGCTAGCTTATATTATTGGGATTTTGGTGATGGATTTTATTCAGTAGAAGAATCTACTACTCATATGTATAATGAACCAAATAATTATTATGTGATTTTATATGCTACAGATGAATATGGGTGTACTGACACAGTAGGTGGAGAAATTATTATTAGAGATATTTATACTTTTTATTTACCCAATGCATTTACTCCAAATGGAAATGATTTGAATGAACAATATACTATAATTGGTAATAATATTGATCCATCAAATTTTGAAATGAGGATTTTTGATAGATGGGGGAAAGAAATTTTTTATACTACTGATATAAATCAAGGATGGGATGGTTACTTCAAAGGAGAACCTGTTCCTGATGGTGTTTATGTAGTAAGGGTTTCTTTTAAAATTTTGGGTACTGATGATGTAAAACATATTATTAAAGAAATAGTAGTTATTAGATAAATTAATAAGTGCATTGTATAATGCATTTATTAATAGCTAATTTATTATTTGTAATTTTTTAAAAAATAGTAAGGTATAAACTTGATTGATTTAAAATTTAAGCAAAAAATTAAAACTATATTAAACTAATTTAGAATTTTTTAAATGTTATAATTACAATTTTTTTCTATGCAGTATTGCTATAGCTTATGAATTATGGTAAGTTATAACTTTAATATTTAAATTATTAAAAAATTTATTAAGGAATTTTAAGATATAATTTTTGAAAGAAAGAATTATGAACTAAAACTTGATAAAATGTATATTTTATCCGACATTAGATAATGATAAGCCTTGAATTTTAAATTGTTCTACTATGAAATATAATAGTTTGTTTTCTGGTTTTTCTAAAAGTGGGTCATTTTTGATTATTTCTCGTGCAAATTTATTTGTATATTCTATTAAATTTTGGTCATTTATGGGATCTACAATATTAAAAAATCTTTCACCACTTTGTCTGACGCCTTCTATTTCTCCAGGACCTCTTAAGCGATAATCTTCTTCAGCTATTTTAAAGCCATCAGTAGTTTCTACCATAACCTTTAGTCTATGTATTGCATTTTCGCTAATATTTTTTCCTCCTATAAGTATACAATATGCTTGATCAGAAGATCTACCTACTCTACCACGTAATTGATGTAGCTGCGCTAATCCGAATCTTTCTGCATTTTCTATAATCATAATACTAGCATTAGGAACATCTACGCCGACTTCAATTACAGTGGTAGCAACTAAAATATCGATTTTACCTTTTGAGAAATTATACATAATCTCATCACGCTCTTGAGAATTCATTCTACCATGTATCATAGCAACACTATATTTAGGTGGAGGAAATTCAGTTATTATAGCCTCATATCCTTCTGTTAAAGCTATTAAATTTATTTTTTCATTTTCATCAATAAGTGGATAAACCACATAAGCTTGGTGTCCTTTTTTTATTTCATTCCTCATCAAATCCCAAGCTTGATATCTGAGAGCTGATGGTATGTAAGTGGTTTTTACTGGTTTACGATTTGGTGGTAATTCATCAATGATAGATACCCTAAGATCACCATAAACAGTAAGTGTAAGGGTGCGTGGTATTGGTGTTGCTGTCATCACTATCACATGAGGTGGGTAATCACTTTTCAGATGCAGCTTTGCTCTCTGTATCACACCGAAACGATGTTGTTCATCTATTATCACTAATCCTAAATTCTTGAATTGTACTACTTCCTCTATGAGAGCATGTGTGCCTATCAAAATATTTATTTTCCCTTCTAATAAATCATTTAATAAATACTTTCTTTTTTTTGCAGTAGTACTACCTATTAATAAATCTACTTCTATTGGTAAGCCTTTCAAAAGTGAAGAAATAGTTTTGAAATGTTGCTGTGCGAGAAGTTCTGTGGGTGCCATGAGGCATGCTTGATAGCCATTATCCAGAGCTAATAACATTGACATTAAAGCTACAATAGTTTTACCACTGCCTACATCACCTTGTAATAATCTATTCATTTGTCTACCACTACGTAGGTCATCCCAGATTTCTCTAATTACTTTTTTTTGTGCTTTTGTGAGCTCAAAAGGTAGATTTTTTTTATAAAATTCATTAAAAAAATTTCCAACTTTAGTAAATTTGTAAGGAGTTTCTTGCTTATCTTTTACAGCATTCTGATAAGCGTAGAAGATTTGCAGGTCAAAAGCCTCAGAAAATTTCATTCTGTATATTGCTTTTTCATGATCTTTTTCTGTCTTAGGGAAATGAATATTTTGTAATGCTTCTTGAATAGTTATTAAATTAGCACGTTTAAGTAAATTATCTGGATAGGGTTCTTTAATAGATTGAATAGCTTTGGGTAAAACAATTTTAATAAAATTCATGATTCCATCGGAATTTAGCCCAGCTTTAGCTAAACGTTCAGTAGTGCTATATATAGGATGTAGATGTCTATATTCTTCTGATTCTAAGAATTTTTCTAAAGTTTTAATTTCGGGATGTGCAATGTAGTAATTTTTATAATAACTAACTCTACCAAATAATACATATTGAATATCTGTTTTTATCTTATCTTTTACCCAATCATAATGATTGAACCAAGTGATTTCTATTGAGCCTGTTGCATCTACAAATACACCTTTGAGGACTCTTTTTTTACCTAAATTTTGTTCATAAAATTTTTTAAAAACTCCTGTCAATAATATAAATTGATTAAAAAACCTACTAGCCTCGTTAATTTTTTTGAATTCTCTTTTATCATAAAATCTATATGGGAAATGGTAAATTAAATCTTTAACATTGCTAATATTTAATTCTTTATTTAGTAATTTACATTTATTAATTGTAATTTTTTTAGCTTTAATTTCTGATGGAGGTAATAAGGCTATTGCTTCTTCTAATGATAAATCTAAAAAATTAATTTCGTTCATTGTTATATTTAGCTTGACAAGTAATTAATTGCTAAATTAGTTAAAATTAATGAAAATATAATCAAAGAATAGTTTTATAAATATTCTTGTTAATTGTATAATTGAATAAATTAGCCTTTAAAGAGTTTTTGATTTAATAGAAATTAAATCATTTTTTAATCATTACAGGCAAGTTGATAACTTTATCTTGTAGTTTAATTATTAAATGATAAACTCCATTAGTAACGTTTTCTAAATTTAATTGTTGTTCGTTTGTACTTGTTATTAATCTACCTAGATTATCATAGAGCAAAGCTTCTAAAATAGTATAATTTGTTTGTATATATAAAATATCCTGAGCTGGATTAGGATAGATAGTGATCTCATCAGAACTATAATCATTAATGCTTAAAGTATTGATTTCGATTGGATTTGATTGTCCTGAAGTGCAACCATTAGAAGTTAATTTAACAAAATAAGTTCCATTTTCTGTTACTTGATAAGTTTGATTGATAGCACCAGGAATGGGGTTATTGTTTTTATACCATTGGTTGCCCGTAGTAGCACTAGATTGTAATATAATAGGATTATAATTTATGATAGAAATGGTAGGAGGAGTCGGTATAGGATTTACAGTAATGGATTGTGTATAAGTATCTGATAAAGTACCGTTGTAAGCTATTAATGTTATTATATAAGTATCAGCAGTGTTGAATGTAACTACAGGATTAGCTTGAGTACTAGTAGATGGATTACCTCCTGGAAAAGACCAGCTGTATGAGGTAGCATTTTGAGAAGTATTAGTAAATTGCATCTGCGAACCTTGGCAAATATCAGATGGGCTGTAAGTAAAAGATGCAACTGGATTTGTAGATGAAACAGTACCCGTATCTATGACAATGTCATCTATCATCATCATAAATTTGTCAGCAGCTCTATGCCTGATAGCTACATAAATTGCTTGATTATTGTATGCTGATAAAGAATATGTTTTTTGAGTCCAAGAATCTGGAGCTATTTCATCTGTGGCTATAGCTGTAAAGCTAGAAGGTTGATTATTAGTGGTAGATACTAAAACATCATAGATCTCTTCACCCCATGTGCTTGGTTTTGGCGAATAAACCCAAAAACTAATAGAACCATTATTTCTCATTTGTATTTGAGGAGAAATAATCCAGTCATCAGATACAGAAGCGTCAGAAGGACAAATGGATACACCACATCTATCTCCACCATGAGTAGAGAAACAGCCAGCTAAGGAAGGATTAAAAGCCATAAAGCCAAATGCTGTTCCTTCACCAGTGAAATCACAATCACTAGAGCCATAAGTATCTTTACCATCACCATCATAAGATGTCCATGGAGTGAAGTCTGTACTCCAATCTGCACATGCTTCGAAATCTAAACTAAAACCAGCTCCTTGCCACCAAGTAGTAGCCTGAGCCGTTACACCACTTGAATAGTCATTGCCAGTAGCAATTGAAAATATTTTGTAATAATATGTTGTCCCAGCATTTAATCCAGTGTGTGAAAAAGATGTATTAGAACCATTATAAATAACTGTACCACCACCTGATATTGTTTGCCCAACACTATAGTTAGTGCCATCTGTGGGTGTACCAAAAATATCAGTTGTATTGTATACTAATAATACTGGATCATTACTTGAATTTAAACTCCATGATAAATCAATTTGAGATTGAGAGATAGCTGTAGCAGTGAAATTTAATGGATTAGTAGATGAGCCAGCAACTAAAATATCACCAATATAGGGGATATAGTTATAGGCTGTAACACAAACTTTCAAAGTTTCGCCACTATTACTAGGAGCTGGACTTAAAGTAATATTAGCTGTACCGTTAGATACATAGCCAGTACCTAATATTTGATTATTTAATGTAATAGAAACATATGCACCATTGACATTACATGTAACATTAACATTTGAAGTACCAGTGTTAATAGATGATGGATGTGATACAGTCATTGTCATAGGATTTTTTGTACGCAAAACGATACTTGGGTCGCCAAATATTGTCCATGTGTCTGTCATATCATAATCTTGATAAGTATCATTCATCTTGAAGCAACCATTTATACCAATGCCAGCAAAGGTTCTTTTAATATTGCTTGTAAAACTTTCTACTAATATGTCTGCCATTTCATCTTGAGCTTCTTGTGGTGGATTCCAAGACTGATTTATAGTAGATCCGAAAATGCCAATAGCACCAATTGGTCCACTAGTTTTATTAGCTCTCATCCAAGCTTCACAAAAGCAAGTTCCAGCATTAAAATGTCCTACTACACAAGCTACCGAATAAATAAACGGTAATTTATTATAATTTGTTAAA
>JAHDSP010000134.1 GCA_018432645.1 Bacteroidales bacterium
GGGGAATGTAAAGGTCGTATCATAGTATTTTACAATATCGTAGTTAACGATTATTTTATTAATAGGTTTTTTAAATTTAACTTGTTCGGGTACATTTGATAGTGAGACTGTATCAGATTTCTTGTTTGGATTATCAATATAAAATAGCTCAGTATTTAGAATATTAATTGTGTCTGCTTCAGTTTTTTTCAATAACACTTTCACTTTAGAAGGGAACGCTTTTACGTTAGCTACATCGTAATTGCCACTCAAATTAATTTTATAATTAGGTTTTATTCTTAAATTCTTTTCTATGATATTTAATCTATCAAATATTAAACTATCAATATTCAAATTTACCAAATTAATATTCAAATTATTCAAATAGTTTGTATTAATTGTAGAAATGATGTTGTTTTTAGAAATGATATAAGTAATAGTGTCATCTTTTTCATTTTTTATGTAATTATTAATGACAATATTAAAAGTATCTTTAAAAATTTTATTATTTAGTAAAAATAAGTACCCTTCACCTCTGAAAGTGCCAATAGTATTAGTATCGATGCTTAAATTATTATTTAAGTCAATAGAAATATTTATTGGTATATTAATATTCTGAGGAATAGATAATCTAAAAAAAAACCAGATTACAATAGTTGCTATTATAGCAAAAAGAGCACTATTAAAATCTATTTTCATATATTAATAAAAATAAAAAACATGATTTTTTAAAAAGATTTTTAATGAACCCAACATGAAGACATGAATCTAATTATTCGTTGGGTTCATTAAAAATATAAGTTTTACAACAATAATTAAGATTCTCTATTAGTATTAGCGTATTGTTGAATTGCAGATTTCTCAATACGCAATTTACCTTGACCTTCTGTTTCTATAATTACTGTATTACCATCAATATCAGTTATTTTGCCATGAATGCCACCGATAGTTACTATATGATCTCCTTTTTTCAGATTGTCTCTAAACTTTTGCATTTCTTTATTCCTTTTAGATTGAGGGCGTATAAAAAATAGCCAAAAGATAAGAATAAAAAGGACAATCATAATTAAAGTAGACCACATGCTACCTTGTGCATTCTGAGCGCCCGTTTGCTGAGCGTAAAGGATGATGTTTAATAAATTCATAATATATATTTTTTTATGGTTTTTTTACATTGGCTTTAATAGTGAGCTGTGACATACTTGGATTAGCATTAGTAGCGACAGTAATTACTTTTACTTGTTTACCTGATCTACCACTAGAATTAAATGTTACCTCTATAGTGCCACTTTCTCCAGGTTTAAGAGGATCTTTGGGGAAATCAGTTACTGTACATCCACATGTAGTAGAAACAGAAGTAATTACTAAATCATTTTTTCCTACATTATTAAATTTGAAAGAATATGAGACTTTTTCACCTTCCATAATATCGCCAAAATCATGCTCAGTAGTTTCAAATTTAATAATAGCATTAGAAGCTGATACTTTATTATTTTCTAAACTAGCAGGATTATTGACAATATCTGAAGAGATAGTATTATTTTTCTTACATCCAATGAAACTTATTGTAAGAATAAATAAAATTAAAAAATTATATTTCATAATTACTTCACTAATTTTTTGCAAAAATAATAGAAATTTATGAAATAATAAAAATTATTTGCGTAAGGCGTTTAATTAATAACTATATTATTACGGTGAATGTATCAATAAATAGCTATATTTCTTAAGAGTGTAATTGATTTTTAATAAATTTTTATTTTATTTACTTTTCTTTGTCAACCACACAAAGAAAAGTAACAAAAGAAAAGTCTCCGCTGTAGTATATATTGTGAAAAACTATGCAATCAATTAACAACTATGATATATCTGCGAAAAAATATTCTGTTTTTCTAAAATAATATAAACCTATAAAAAATAATGATATTGAAATTGTTATACTTATGATTAAACCAAAATTATTTATAGGTGTACTAAAAAGTCCAAATCGAAATAATTCTATAATTCCTGTCATCGGATTGAAATAATATAAAGTTTTCAACCAGGGAAGTTCTATTTGATTATTAGAATAGAATACTGGAGAGATAAAAAATAATAATTGCACTAAAAATGGTATTATATATTTGACATCTCTATATTTTACGTTCAATGCGCCAAAGAATGAGCCAACACCTAAAACTAATATAGAAACCAATATAATGCAAACTGGCAAAATATAAATTATCTGCCAATTAGGAAAAACATTATAATATATCATTACTGGAATGTAAATTAATAGAGTTATAAAAAAATCAAATAAACTAACTAAAAGAGAGCTCATAGGGAAAAATATTCTAGGGAAATAAATTTTTTTTAAGATATTTGCATTATTTACAACGCTATTAGATGTAGCAGTGATGGCATTACCAAATAGATTCCATAGCATTATACCTGAAAGAACAAAAAGTGGATATGGTATATTAATGTCTCCTAATGAGACATTAACTGCGAGATTAAATAATACAAAAACAGCAGTCATAGCTAATGGTTGCAAAAAAGCCCATAAAAAACCTAAAACGGCTTGTTTGTATTTGATTTTAATATCTTTCCATGTCAAAAAATATAATGTGTCTTTGTAATAAATTAGTTCTTTAATATCAAAAAAATGCCATTTGGATGGTGGTCTGATTTCTATTTCCATGTTTTAGCTTATCAAAAGTTTACAAAATTAACTATAAAAATTATTTATTTTAAAGGTAAAATTATCTGTCCTGTATCTAATTCTATATCTAAATCATCACTATCATTATTATTAGTTTCATTATTGTCATCATTAGGAAAAATATTTTTTAACCAATCTTCGTTAGGTTCTTGAATATTTGTAATTTCTACATTCTTAATTTTGCTATTATTAATTTTTTTCCCTTTTGCTTTCAAAGAATTAATAGGAAATTGTTGATCGAGTTTAAAAATTTCCTTGGATTTATTACTATATTTTATTTGTATATCGCATAGCCACTCTTTAGTAAAGAATAAAATTTCACAATTATTTTCTTCTGGTAAAAAATAAATATTTTTATCTATGGTGAAATCTGGGATGAAACGTTTAATATGTTGAGATTTTTGGTCAATATTACGATAAATAACTGTATATAAAGATTGTAATTTAAATTTTTCGATAATTAAATAATTAGAATCGATGAATAAGCTCTCATTAGGTTTGGATATACGATAATAACCATTTTTGTATATAATTATTAAATAATTATCATCAAGAAATTCTCCTAAGTCTATACCTTTGCCTTCTTTATTAATACGGAGAGTTTCCTCATCAAAATAATAAGAAATACCTTTTAATGTTTGAATGCCTTGCTGCTTGATAGAAATATGTCTAATTAATTTTCTAGTAACTAAATATCCAACAGTAGAGCGATTTTTAATAGGGATATCTTTGAAATTAAAATCAATAGTTAAATTTTTCATCCTTGGTCGTGGCACTAAATGTATAGTTAAAATTTCTGCTTCTCCATTTTGATTTGCTTTGAAATAAAGAACTTTAGAGTTTGGAGTACCACGAGTATAAAAGTATTCTTTATCTCTAATGATACTTTTTACAAAAAATCTTTTGGCATACACTCCACCACTACTACCATCTCTATACAAAACATTATAAGTAGTTCTAGTATCATTAGGGTCATAGATGGCTACGTGAATTATATTTTCACCTACAAAGACTTTGTCATCTACTTTAATAACTTTAAAAGTGCCGTCATCTTTGAAAACAATTAAATTGCTTAGAGTAGAACAGTCGAAAAGATATTCATCTTTTTTAAGGCTAGTACCTACGAAGCCTTCAGAACGATTGACATAAATTTTTTGATTGGGTGCAGCTACTTTATCTTTGTCTATACTACCAAAAGTTCTAATCTCAGTGTGGCGTGTAAAATTTTTTCCGTAGGTATTTTTCAAATATTTAAAATGTTCTATAGAGTACTGAATAAGGTTGTTAAGGTTTGCATTTACAACGTCGAGTTGTTTTTGTAGTTTAATCATTATCTCATCAGCTTTAAAGGCATCATATTTAGAAATACGTTTAATCTTAATTTCAGTTAATTTAATAATGTCATCACGAGTGATTGGACGATAAAATTGATTTTTAAAAGGTTCTAATCCTTTATCAATAGTATTAATAACATCTTCCCAAGTTTCACACTCTTCTATATCCTGGTAGATATGATTTTCTATAAATATTTTTTCTAAACTAGCAAAGAGTAATTTTTCTAATAATTCTTGCCTTTCGACTTCTAAACTTTCTTTTATAAAGCTAACAATATTATCAGTAGTTTCCTTTAAAAGTTCGCTAATAGATAAAAAGACAGGTGTGTTATCATCTATTACCACACAATTAGTAGAGATTTTGATCTCACACTTAGTGAAAGCATATAATGCATCAATAGTTTGATCTGGAGTAACATCTGGCGATAATATCAGAGTTATCTCGACCTCAGAAGCAGTATTATCTTCTATTTTTTTAATTTTTAAATGGCCTCTATTAGTAGCATCTACTATAGAATCTATAAGCTGGCCTGTAGTAACTCCGTAGGGAATTTCACGAATTACAATAGTTTTATTATCAAGTATTTCTAATCTAGCACGAGAAATAATTTGTCCTTTTTTTTGACCATCATTATAGTTAGTAATGTCTATCAAGCCTCCAGAAGGGAAATCTGGGTATAAAGTAAAAGATTCACCTTTTAAATAAGAAATACATGCATCCAAAACTTCATTGAAATTATGAGGTAATATGCGAACTTGTAAACTAACTGCTATACCTTCGATACCTTGTATTAATAATAAAGGAAACTTAATGGGTAAATAAATAGGTTCTTTATTTCTGCCATCATAAGAAATTTTCCAAGGAGTAATTTTAGGATTAAAAGCAGTCTCTAGCGCCAATTTAGACAATCTAGCCTCTATATATCGTGGAGCAGCAGCAGTATCACCAGTCAAAATATTACCCCAATTACCTTGTGTATCTATCAATAGTTCCTTTTGACCTAATTGTACAAGTGCATCACCTATACTGGCATCGCCATGAGGATGATATTTCATAGTATTTCCAATGATATTGGCTACTTTATTATATCTACCATCCTCTAGCTCATACATAGAGTGCAAAATACGACGTTGTACAGGTTTTAGTCCATCACGTATGTGAGGTATTGCTCTTTCTAAAATCACATAACTGGCATAATCTAAATACCAGTTTTCATACATTCCAGAAATAGTTTTTAGTGGTGTCTTTGATTTTGTTTCTTCTTGTTTTTTATCTAATTCTTCACCTTCCATAGTAAGTGCAAAATTAGTTTAATTATTGCTTATAACAAAGAAATGTATAAAAAAAAGTCTGAACTGGGATTTATTGGATTGGTGGGATGATGGGAGACGAGGAGACGA
>JAHDSP010000293.1 GCA_018432645.1 Bacteroidales bacterium
AACTATGTTAAACTATATTAGACTATAGTTTTGAATTTGTTTAATTGTAAAATAATCAGTAAACTTGTTTTATGAAGTAGCATGATGACTCAAAAATAGATTAGAATTTGAATGCACTAGAAGTGGAAATAATGCATGATTTATATCTAAAAAATTAATTAAATTCATTATAATACAAGCCTTGTAAATTTGAAGTCTCAAATAAGTTAAAACTAAGGATATCAATAGTACATGGGACCCAAATATCATAAATCAAATAAGAATAATGTATAAAATGTGGATCTTTTGCTATAAAAATAACTTCATTATTAGAGTCAATGTATTTGCAACAATCATTACTAAAAAAAGAATATATTTTCATTTTATATTTATTTCCTATTTGAATTTTTTTATTTTTATCAATAAATTTTTTATCTAATGGTTCAATGGATATTACTCTAATATAGTCAGAACATGTATCATTATATATTTCTATACATTCCAAATCTATATAATAAATTTTTCTTTTTACAAGTTTGTTGCCTATTTTTTGATAATTATTTTTTTTCTCTATTATATCTTTAATTTTAAACATACCTACCAAACTATCTGGTATAGTTTTATTATATGAGATTTTATCTTCTTCATTTTTATAAAAATTATAATCAGGTATTTTTATCTTTCCATGTTTATCAATAGATTTCAATGATGTATCATTATTTACAAAACTTAAATATTGTAACAACTGTTTTCTTTGATTTTTAACTACATGCTGACCATTAAAGTAATAATATCGAATACCATATTTACATTTATCCTTTTGTTGATATAAATGATTAGGGAATATACCTATTAACATTATTATCAAAAATATATTTTTGTTTAATATTTTTTTCATTTATACCAATTATCTGTATTTTTAATCTTTTTCCATGTATATTCTTTACTTCGCTTTAACCTCTCATTTTCATTAGCAAACCTGACAAATGAATGTGCATCTTCTTTTATATAAACAAAAACGTTACCAGCTGTATCTACATGCAAACGTGGTATTTTGTACTTCATAAATGTTTGTGCCAAATGTTTAAGTCTTATCGTATCTAATTCTACTTCTTTATCTGTGCATATCCAATGCATATATGGAATGCTGTAATCTTGTGTATCCATTTTTAAAGTATAATCACCAAATTTTAAAGAATCATTTTTTAAAAATTCTATAGTACCTGTAATTATTATTTTCCCACTATCGTCATAACTTCTAATCCCCATATATACACCTTTAAATTGTGAAAAATCCTCGTATTCATATTTATTCAAAAATTCCTTTTCGCTTCTTTTAATTGTGTAATAAGTTTCTATCCTAATTAATAAAATAGCTTCTAATAAAATGCCTATTAATAAAAAACATATTATAAGTAAAATTCTTAATATTTTCATAAAAATTTTGTTATGTAAAATTAATGAATATTTTTGAATAAATTTCTACTTAATTTACTTTTCTTTGTCAGCCACACAAAGAAAATTAACAAAAGAAAAATCTCCGCTGGGTAAATGCTAGAGCTTATTAATTATTGTAAATGTATTCTTTTATAATACAAAATAACGCATTTCTTAATAAATTAAAATCACAATACTTTATGAATCACATAAGTTACAATTCCCCAAATTATAAAATCATTGTCTTCATTAATTTTAATAGGTTTATAAGATTCATTAGCAGGCATTAACCACAAATCATTATTTATTTTTCGTAAAGTTTTCAGAGTAAATTCACCATCAATATAGCAAACAGCTTTAGCACCATCATAAGGCATTAAAGATTTATCTATTATTAATATATCGCCATCATAAATGCCAACATCTTGCATAGAATTACCTTTTACTCTACCAAAAAAAGTGGCTGCTGGATGTTTAATCAATTCTTTATTAAGATCTAAACTTAGCTCCAGATATTCCTCTGCTGGCGACGGAAAACCTGCACTAATACCATCAGCATATGGTAATATCCTTTCTATCTCAAAATCAGATTTGAATATTTCAAGATTTTTATTGTCCTTCGTTGTTTTTTTACTCATAATTTAATAAAATATACTATTTTACCTAAAATACAAGAATAGCATTATTTAAAAAAAGAAAAATTAACTTTACCATAAGATCTATGATCAATCAATCTTTTATGATCACTGAACGAAAGTTTACCACCATGCTCTAATATCAGGACACCATCATCATTTAATAAATTATTATCAAAAATAAGATCAGGAATTTTATCAATATTATCTAAATTATATGGTGGATCAGCAAAAATAATATCAAATTTTTCTTTACAATGTTGAATGAAATAAAAGGCATCTAATTGAAAAACAGAAATTGATTTTAAATTAATTTTTTCGATATTATTTTGAATAAAATTATACCAAAAATCATTCTTTTCTATAGCAATAATCTTGTTTGCCCCACGAGAAGCAAATTCATATGAAATATTTCCACTTCCGCTAAAAATATCTAAAACATCAATCCCTTGAAAATCAGTATAATATCTCAAAATATTAAATAATGCTTCTTTAGCAAAATCTGTAGTTGGACTAATATCGATTTTACTAGGAAGAATAATTTGTCTTTTTTTATGTGAACCGCCTATAATTCGCATAACTCATAACTAGAAACGAAAAAATGAGAGTATTCTTCCAAAAAATTATCTCCAACAGATAAAAAATTAATATTTTTAAAAAAAGGATCCAGCTTATTTAATAATAATGAATCTGCAGTAATAGCACCAGAAATAAATAGTGGCAAATCTAAACTTTCAGTATCAGTTAAATTAATTGCACTAGTTATATAATACAAAAGATCCATTGGAGTATTGTATTGCATTAAATTATAAAATAATAATTTCTGTTGTGCAATAATAGCAATTATAGAAATGCCGGGTCTCACATCAATAAATACACCGTCTGTTTTTCTTTTTAGAATGAATTTAAGCCAAAGAAATTCATGAGCAGTATAAGGATATAGATTTAATTTTTCAGGAATGGATATTTTTTTATTTAACATCACAGCATTTAATTCTGGCAGTGCATTAATTTGTACATTGTCTGGATTTTGCCAACCTAAAATTTGAATAAAATCACTTTTAGAATATTTTAATAAAAAATCATTTGGCGAAATGTTACTTTGCTCAGATGCAATGATAAAATTAAAATTAGGATAATTGACAATTTCACTCTCAAAAATATCATTAAACGATTCCCAAGGGAAAGAACAAATTTTAATAGGAGTTTTGTCTGCAAAAAAAATAATATAAACCCCTTCAGTGAAGAGGCTTATACTAGCATTATTTATTTCTAAATCAAAATTTAAAATTTTTTCGAAATTTTTTATACTCATTATTCCCAATTACCATCCGTTATAGGTTCAGTAATAGAACCGAATTTAAGAACACCCTCAGGATCTACACCATATCTATTTAGATCATAATCTTTCATAAAAGATTTGTAAGGAGCAACAACTTCAATAGTATTAACCCATACGTTTCCTTTATCAATTTTATTTACATTAATAGAAAAAGTATCTTTGGGGGTTCCTGTAATATCCGAAAAAGGAATGTATTTTAATTCATAAGCATTAAAATCAGGAATATTTTTAAATAAAGAATCCTTTACAATTTTAAAACCTACAGTATCTCTAAAAAAAACTGTATAAGTAGTATCTTTGGGATCAGCAGTTAATTTAATAATAGGTATTTTACCTGATTCGATAAATTCTGCCAAAGAATCCCAATTAGCAGTATAACGATTATTTACCTGGAGATACATTTGTTCAGCGGAACGAATATTTTTTAATTTAGTAATCACAGCATCTTGCCTTCTTTTAAATTCATTTTGAAAATTCAAAGGATCTGTAATGCTTCTAAAAATCAAGATAGCAAGTACTATAATGACTATCCATAGTACAACTTGCACAATTATTTTAGTAGTTTTCATATTATAATTGTTTTTTCGCAAAATTAAAAAAGAAATTAAAAATAAAAAAATTTTTTTAAAGAAAAAGGGAATTGACTAATAATACATAATTAATAATTTTTTTTAATTTTATATTGGATAGCAAATTAAAAATTAAGATAATTTATTTTAGTATATTTTTTCTTGTATTTTTGCTAAATAAAATGATGAATATATAAAAAACATGAAGATTGCAATATTCCTCGTATCTACTTTGATTTTAATAGTAATAATATATTTTTTTACTAAAAAAAATGATGAAAGCATTAAACCTATCTCGTGGTCAATAGCATTTGGGTTAAAAGTACTTGCTGGGATATTATTAGTATATATATATACGAGTTATTATTCTGATAGAGGCAGTGCAGATATGTTTAAATATTATGACGATGGTAAAGCTATTTGGGAATCTACAAGAGGTAATAATAAAGATTTTTTTAAAATAATTTCAGGTATTTATAATCAAGATGAATATGAATTACTAAAAGATAAATATTTATTAAAAACGAATCATTGGGATAGAGCAGATTTTGTACCTCTTCGTTATGAAAACAGACTTATAATCAGGATAAATGCTGTATTGATGCCATTAACTGGAGGTAATTTCGGCTTACATATATTATTTTTTATATTCATTGCATTTATTGGGCAATATTTTTTATTTAAATCAATTGCACCATTTGTA
>JAHDSP010000269.1 GCA_018432645.1 Bacteroidales bacterium
AATGTATAAATGTAAAAATTGTGGTAAAGACTTCCGTGAAACTACTGGCACCTTTGTCTATTATCTTCATAAAAAAGAATTAATGTTGGATTACATTCGTCTGATGCTTGAAGGTAAAACCTTACGTCAATGCTCCAAAAAACTGCGTATTTCTCTACCTACTAGCTTCGAATGGAGACATCGTATACTATCTGCTCTCAGAAGTTCCGAAAATAACGTAAACTTCTTTGGCATTATGGAAATAGACGAACTCAAACTGAAATATTCTGAGAAAGGACGCAGATATAAAACTTTAAAAGAATATCTACTGGCTCAAGAACTAAAAACTCACAATGTAGCTGTATTATCTATGATAGACAGAAGTGGCAATATGCTTTGCAAATTAACTGGTCTAGATAATGTGAAACGAGATCAAATAGATAAAATATTATTAGCAAGGATATCAAAAAATGCTGTGATTTGCTCGCCAGATAATGAAGAATTCAAGAATTTGAAAACACAAAGCATAAAAGATAAAACTATAATTACTAAAAGGACAAAGAAGTATGGGCAGCATGGTTTATCGATAGTGAAGGATAAGGAAAATGATTTTGCTAGATGGATAAATTATACATTTAGAGGAGTGGCTACCAAGTATTTGCAGAGCTACATAATGTGGTATGTGGTGAAGCATAAATATTTATTGAACAGAGTGATAAATGATATAGGTAGGATGTTGAATTTAGCAGCGTCAGACTGGGAGGCGTGGTATGTGTATATGAGGTTGAGATTAAAGCATAGGGAAAAGCTAACATAATTGTTTGTTTTTTCCCCTACCCTCTTCCCTCCAAACACCTTTTTACTCTGCTATTACTGCCTCTGATGGTGATATCTGCCTTATTACTATTCGTGGTATGATTATTCCCAATAATCCAAGAATTATTATTGCTAAGTTTGCAATTAAAAAATAATCCAAATTTAACTGCATCGGCACATAAGACATATAATACATCGTCTCATTTAGT
>JAHDSP010000057.1 GCA_018432645.1 Bacteroidales bacterium
AATGTTTATGCTCTCACATTTTGGACATTGTGGCGATACACTTTGTGCCTTGAGGCCTTGGTAATCTACTACATCTGCATTTTTTTGCTTTAACAGATAAAAGAGTCCATCAAGGAATGCTAAATGCTCTTGTTTGCCCATAGATAAATATTCTACTAGATTATCAACTAATTGTTTCATAGCTTATTAATTTTTTGCAAAATTAATAAAAATTTGTAAATATAATCAAATATATTTCCAAACAATAAATATATCTATCTCCTTCTTATTCTATCAAAAACTTCATCACATCTTCTCCATCTGCATAATCTTCTAATTCCGGTCTTTGTGTCTTACCAAATTGTGTATTACAAAATGAATAATCACCTACTATACATTGTATATTGTTTTTGTTCTTTCTTAAAAAATCTACCACTTCTGATATTGTGTCGTAATATTCAAAATTTATCGTTGATATCGGTGCATACAGGTCTAATCTTTTTCTTAACAAATAAAAATCGTTAATTGTATATTTTTCATTCATTAATGAAAAATATGCTTGATAGTATGTAAATATTTCTTGATAGTATAAATTGTTTTTAATCCAATAATATTTATTAAAACTGTTTTGTAATTTTTCAATAGAATATGTGTGAGGCATTAATATTAATGATACATTTCTACAGCCTAATCCATAGTATAAAAAAATGTCATCAGCTAATTTTATTAAATCTTCTTCGGTAGTGTCAGAATTAATTATAGCTAAACTTTTGCGATCGTGTCTTAATAATGCTTTTTTATTAGAAAAATATTCTGAAAAATATCTATTAGCATTATTACTGCCTGTAGCTATTATTTTGTCTACTTTTACATTATGTATGCTATCTACATATATTATTTTTTCTTCTATTTGTGGATAAATTTTAAATAATTGATGAAATAAATAAGGTACTAAGATATTATCTGAATGTGATAATTTTACAAATATTTTATGATTACTTATTAATCCCATAAATATATCAAAAAAACCTACAGCTGGTATATTACCCGCACATATTATTCCTAAGGTTGATTCTTTTGTAGGTATATTATAATTATTTATCCACTTTTCATATTTATTGGGCTCAATAGCTTCACAAATATTAATGATGGCAGTTTTTACAAATTCAGGAATAAATAGTGGATTTTGTTTTAATATTTTTTCTAATACATTTTCGAAGTCTTGTGAGTCTAAATTATTTAAAATATTTTCTCTCCATTTATTTATTATTTCTATATTTATCATCTTCTATATTTTTATTAAACAAAATTAATAATATCTAGATAATTGGAATCTGTTAAATTTTTTGTTTTATTTAGAAAAGAATAAAAATTGTAATTTTGTAAAAAAAATAATGAATGTTGATAGAGATTTTTTAATAGCTGGCATTACTCCTGGTGATATTAATGGTATAGGTTATGAACTTATTTATAAAGCTTTTAGCAATTCGCAATTATTAGATATTTGTACACCAATTATTTTAGGTAATCCTAGAGCTGCTGCATATCATAGAAAATTACTTAAAGATTGCAATGTTAATCTTTTTTTATTAAGAAATTACAAATCATTAAAACCTGGTACTGCAAATATTTATCCTGTTAGTTCACAAGAATACAAAATTGAATTAGGTAAAGTAACTAAGGTTGGTGGACAGTCTGCTTTAGAATCCCTCGAGCATGCAATACAATGGTTCAAAGAAGGCAAGATTGATTTTTTAGTTACATGTCCTATTAATAAAAAAGCTATTTCTCTGACAGGATCACCATTTAAAGGGCATACAGAGTTTTTAGCAGATGCTTTTAATGTACAAGAATATTTGATGATGTTTATTAATCCTTATCTTAAAATTGGTTTAGTAACTACTCATACTCCTATTAGTGAATTAGCTAATGTTTTAAATAGTCATCTGATTTTGAGCAAATTAAAAGTTTTAGATAATTCTTTGCAACGTGATTTCGGTATTACTAAACCTAAAATTGCTGTGTTAGGTCTAAATCCTCATGCTAGTGATGAAGGATTATTGGGAAATGAAGAAAACGAAATTATTATACCTGCTATTAGAGAAGCAAATGAAATAGGTTTAGAAGTTTATGGCCCATTCCCTTCTGATTCGTTCTTTGGTAATTTAAAATATCATAATTTTGATGCTGTATTAGCTATGTATCATGATCAGGGATTAATTCCTTTCAAATTATTAGATAATCAAGAAGCTGTTAATTTTACTGCGGGCTTACCTATTGTGAGGACATCTCCTGTACATGGCACTGCATATGATATTGCTGGGAAAGATAAAGCTAACGAACGTTCTTTAGTTCATGCTATTATTATGGGAGCTGAAATAACGCTGAGGCGTAGATTTTATGATGAAAATATACAAGCACATTTAAATAATGATAACATATCAAGCAATTAATTTAGCTGAAATTATTGATGCAGAATTTTTTTCTAAAGTAAATGATATAAATAATGTTTCTATCAATGAAATAGTATTTGATACTCGCCTACCAATAAATAATCCTTCGACTGCTATTTTTTTCGCACTTCAAGGACTACAAGATGGGCATTTATTTATTGATGAAGCTTATAATAAAGGTATTAGAAATTTTTGTATTAGTGATAAATCTTTTATTACTAAATTTTTAGATGCAAATTTTTTTATCGTCGATGATACATTAGTAGCCTTACAAAATTGGGCGAAATATCATCGACAGAAATTTAATATTCCTATTGTTGGCATTACTGGATCTAATGGTAAAACTATTGTAAAAGAATGGTTGTCTGCTACATTATCTAGTAAATATGTTGTTGTTAAAAATCCAAGAAGTTATAATAGTCAAATTGGATTACCATATTCTGTTTTGCAAATAGAACCTAAACATCAAATTGGAATTTTTGAGGTTGGCATTTCACAACCTTTGGAAATGGGGAAATTAGCTCCAATTCTACAACCAGATACTGTTATTTTTACTAATATCGGTCCAGCTCATCAGCAGCATTTTAAAAATATTGATGAAAAAATTAATGAAAAATTAAAATTAGCTGTTAAAACAAATAAATTTATAATTAACTCTGAATATACCAATGTTTTAAATTTTGTAAAAAAATTACCGTTACAAGTTATTAAATGGGGTTACAAAGATGATGATGATATTAAAATAACTAAAAAGAATGCAAATAAATGGATTACTGAAATACAAATTAAATGTAAAAATAAAATATTAAATTTTTCTTTACCATTCATAGATACTGCATCTATTGAGAATGCTATGAATGTGATAACTTGTAGTTTAATGTTAGGTCTATCACCAAAAGAAATACAATCTTCTATTTATCAATGGGAAACTATTTCTATGAGACTTGAAAGTGTACATGGCATTAATGGGAATATCATTATTAATGATTTCTATTCTAATGATATTTTATCGCTCAGTATTTCACTGCAATATATGAGTCAAAAATATTCTAATAAAAAGAAAATAGTTTTTTTATCTGATATATTAGAAAGTGATGAAAATGTAGAAATATTATATAAAAAGATTGCTGATGAATTGACAAAAAATAATGTAAATGAGGTGTATACTATTGGTGATAATATAAATAAATTGTCTGAATATTTTCCTTTTGTGAAAGGTCATTTCACTAATACAGAAGAATGTATTATGATGATAGAACCAGATCAATGGAGCGATAGTGTAATATTATTAAAAGCCGCTAGGAAATTTACTTTTGAAAAATTACTTCCTTTTTTAGTAGAGAATAATTCATATGCAGAGTTTAGAGTTTCTCTAAATGCTATTCAGCATAATTATCAATATTTTCGTTCTATTATTTCACCAAACACTGGCATCATTGCTATGGTAAAAGCTTTTGCTTATGGTTCAGGAGCAGAAGACATTTCATCTTTTTTAGAACAATTAGGTGTTGATTATCTGGGAGTAGCTTTTTCTCATGAAGGATTAGCTCTCAGGAAAGCGAATATCAATTCACCTATTATGGTTATGAGCCCACATTTATCATCTTTAGAAATGTGTATTAAATATAATTTAGAACCTGAAATATACAGTTTTCAAGCTCTCGAGCAGATGATACAAGTGATAGATGAATATTCATTTTTAACAAAATT
>JAHDSP010000183.1 GCA_018432645.1 Bacteroidales bacterium
GCAAAGTAAAAAGGTTATAGTTAATAAAAAGCAGATTAAGCGAGGGATGTATAGTGTCAAGATAGTCGAGAGCAAAATAAGTGATTTTAAGATATGGCTGAGTAGATTTCATGGAGTGGCTACGAAGTATTTGCAAAGCTATTTGATGTGGTTTGTGATAATGAATAAATACTTAAAAGAGTTGATAGATCCTGATATTGGCAGACTACTAAACCTGTCATCGCACGACAGATGGGCGTGGGACAAGTATCGAGAGATAATAAGTCAAAGGTATGAATAACATACTGTTAAGTATAACAAAAAATTGATACTTCATACCCCTCCTTCCTTCTCTACCGCTTCCCTATTTTAAAATTTTTGACTTTTTAACTATCCCCCTCAATTCTTTATAAATCCTTATTTTATTATATATTTTTCAAATCCCTGTGAATACTTAATCTCAAATGTATCAAGTTTCGAGAGTATGAAATATACTTCGCAGTTATTATTCTTTTTAATAAATCTCATCGTACTATCTACTCCCATTATCATAAAAGCAGTAGCTAAGGCATCAGCTTCACTGCATGAAGCTGATATCACTGATACACTTAATATGTTTGATGGAATGGGCAACCCTGTTTGTGGATTTATTATGTGATTTACTCTTTTATTTGCCGAGTTGTGATACTTCCTAGTAACTCCAGACGTTACTATTGCAGTATTTTTTACTTTTACTTTAGTTAAAACTTCTTGTGGACTATATATACTGACTGGTGGTTTTTCTATGCCTACTGTCCATGGTTTACCATTTGTGTGGCTACCTTTAGCATATATTTCACCACCGATTTCTATTAAATAATTCTCTATTTTTAGTGAATCAAATATTTTAGCTAGTTTGTCTACTGTATATCCTGTAGCTATTGCATTAAAATCCAAATAATATCTTTTTGGTTTTGTTATAATTTTTTTATTACTGTCTAATTTGATTGAATCTAATACAGTGAATTTCAATAATTCTAATATGTAGCCTGTATCTATTTTATTAGAACCTTTATCTTTTAAAAAACCATAATATTTTACTAATGGACCTATTGCTGGATTAAAAGCTCCGTTTGTTAAATGATACATTTCTTTACTTTTTGATAATAGATTTATAAAGTCAGCACTAGGATTGATTAGGGTATCTTTAGCATTGAATGTACTAATTTCAGATGAATCATTGAAAACCGAAGCTACCCAATCTAAGTGTTGCAGAGTAGAATCAATAATTTTGGATACTTTCTTTTTGAAATTATTATTTTGCTTGGCGTAAAAAATAATATTATAAGTGGAGCCTTGAGTCTCGCCTTGATATACATATTTTTTATTTGTGCAACCTAAAGAAGCAAATAATAGTATAATTGAAATAATAAAAATTTTTATTTTCATTTTTTTTGTCAAATTTGAAAAAAATTATATAATTTTGGTAAAAATATTAAAATATAATAATATGAAAAAAATCAATTTACTTTTAATTTTCCTTATAGCTATAATAGGCATATCGTGTGATCAAGACAAAGAGACTGAGGTACCAGAGCCCGCAGGTATATTTTTTAGAGCTACAATAGATGACGCTACCAAAACTTTGACTGAGGGCATAAATGGTTATGTAGTGCAATATTATGATACTTGCTACCCAATAGATACTTTTAATTATTATGAGCCATCGATGAAGTTGTCTCAAGAATCCCAGAATTATTATGTGTCTTCTAAAGAAGCTATTAGTTTTACTTTTAAAAATTTATTTGTCTTTCATGATTCTATTACCAATAAAGATTCTATATTAGGTGTTTATCTTAATAGACATCCTGTGATCCCTTTTTATTCTAATCTATATGCCGATAGTTTATCTAAAGGTGGATTAAATATCATATGGCGTGATGCTAATGGTAAAGAATGGGAAAGTGGATTGGGCACTCAGACAACCACTGTATCTGTAGATACTCTATTAATTGTTCGCAAACCAGGTATGACTAGTGAATATAAGCTTTATATTACTTTTGATTGTAAACTTTATGCTGTAGGTACTACTGCCTACAAAGAAATCAAAGATGGTCGTGCTCGCATTTCTATTCGTAATACTTGCTTTTATTGATTTTTTAACGAAAGTTTTACTAAATTCTCTACATGTGCAGTCTGTGGAAACATATCATAGGGCTGTATAAATGATATAGAATAATTATCTAATAATAGTGATATATCTCTAGCCTGTGTAGCAGCATTGCAACTGAGATAAATTATTGTTTGCGGCTTTATAATATTTATTTTTTCGATAATTTTTTTGTTTACCCCAGAGCGTGGTGGATCTAGAAAAATAGTATCTGGTTTTGTAATATTAACTGTAGAAATGATTTTGTCTACATCTCCAGTAATAAATTCTACATTATTTATATTATTGTTTTTGGCGTTTTCTCGTGCAGCAACTATGGCTTGTGGAACAGATTCTATGCCTATTACCTCTTTAGCTTGTCTAGCTGCGAATAGTGCAATAGTGCCAGTGCCACAATATAGATCCCAAGCTACTTCATTAGAATTAATTTCGGATATTTCTATCATTTTTCTATAAATTATCTCTGATTGATCTGCATTAATTTGAAAAAAAGAAAATGGACTTATCTGAAAATTAAAATCATCTAATATTTCTGTTAAAAATTTATCTCCATGTATATTGATAGCTTCTAACCCATCAGTAGAATCATTTAATCTTTTACTAATGGCATAGTTCCACGAAATATTTGGAAATAGTTCTATTAATTGGTTTAATAATTTTTCGATAGTTGAATTATATTCAGATATTGCAATTATAGCCATCCAATTGCCTGCTCTGTTATTTCTTATAATTAATGCACGTAGGATGCCTTCTTGTGTTTTTCTATTATAATATGGTATATCGAGTGATTTACTAATCTCGTTAACTTGATTTCTGATTTTATTATGAAATAAATCCATTAAATGACATTCTTCTACATTAAATATTCTATCAAATCTCTCTGGCACATGATAACCTAATGCTCGTAAATCTTTATTAGTATCCTCGTGGGCTTCATAATTATAAATCCATCTTTTATCAGTAAAAGAGTATTCTAGCTTATTGCGATAATAAAATATTTTATTACTTGGTACTAATGGAGGAACACAATTTTTCATATGTAGAATTTTGAAAAAAGCATCTTCTACTTGTGCATGTTTTGCTAAAAGCTGATATTGATAATCCATATGTTGCCATCGGCAACCACCACATATATTATAATGCGGACAAATGGGATCTATTCTATAAGAGCTAGGTTTTTTTATTTTAATAGCAATAGCATCAAAATAATTTTTATAATCTTTTATAATTTTAGCATCAATAATATCTCCTGGAGCTACTTTAGAGATTAAACCAACTTTATTATTATATTTAATGATACATTTACCATCAGAGGCGAATTCTTCGACAATAATATTTTCAATTATTTTACCTCTTAAATCATTTTTAGTCATAAATTAAATAAATTAAAAAAAGGAATAGAATGTATTAAATAAAAGATAGCAACTTATTTTGGAATTCTATAGTATTTAGATTATAATACAAAACACCTTGATAAGCAATAGATATTGCTCCATTTTGCTCACTAACCACGATAATGACAGCATCAGATTGTTCGCTCAATCCTATAGCAGCCCTGTGTCTAGTGCCTAATGAAGGATAAAGATCATTAAATTGGGTTTCTTCAGCTAAGGGGAAAATTGTACGAGCAGCTACTATTGTATTTTTGCGAATGATCATCCCACCATCATGCATTGGAGTATTTTTGTAAAAAATAGTTTCTATCAATTTTCTATTTACCTCAGCATTAATTATAATACCAGTGGAAATGATGTCTTGTAATACTGTGTTTTTTTCTATCGCTATCAAAGCACCAAATCCTTCGTGAGATAGGTGCAATGCGGCTTCTATGATTTCATTTGCTTTTTCACTAAAGTCATAATTAGGTAATTTAAAAAACAAAAAACGTTTTCTTTCATTTTGATTAAATATTCTAGTTTTCCCCAGTGGAGTTCCTATCATTGATAAGAATCTTTTAATCTCGTTTTGAAAAACAATAATTAGCATTATTATACCAGCACTGATGAATTGACCTAGAAAAGCACTGAACATCGGCAAATGAAAAATATTAACAACTTGATAAATAACTACAATTAATATTATTCCTAGAAATACTGTAAATGCTATTGTACCACGAATAAGCATATAAAATTCATATATTATCCATGCTACCAGCACTATGTCTATGAAATCAGTAATACTAAGATGTAATAATTGTCCTAAAATATTCCACACAGTTTTTTTGACAAAATTGCAAAAAAAATTTCAATTTTTATTTTTATCTTTGCAAAAATTTTTTTTAAAGGGTTGTTAGCTCAGTTGGTTTAGAGCGCATGCTTGACAGGCATGAGGCCAGCAGTTCGAGTCTGCTACAACCCATTTTTTATATTTGTAATATTTCCTTTTCTTTCAATTCTATTAAAGAATCTATTTGTTTCATTGCATTATCTACTATATCCTGGAATTCTTTTTCACTTTTTTTAATTTCATCTTCTGGGACACCTTCTTTTTCTAATTTTTTGAGTTTTTCTAAGTATTCTCTACGTATATTCCTGACAGAGATTTTAGCTTTTTCTCCTTCCATTTTAGCTAATTTTACATATTCTTTTCGGCGTTCTTCAGTTAATTGAGGTATATTTATTCTAATTATCTCTCCATTATTAATAGGAGTGAAACCTAAATTAGCATTTAAAATAGCTTTTTCTATAAATGATAAAACAGATTTATCCCATGGTTGAATTACTATTGTTTTTGCGTCAGGTATGTTAATATTGGCTATTTGATTTAGTGGTGTTGGGTTACCATAATAATCAATTTTTATCCCGTCAAATAAAGATGGATGTGCTTTGCCCGTACGTATTTTAACCAATTCTTTATTTAAAAAATTAATAGTATTATTTAGATTTTCTTCAAATTTTTTCTTTAAATCTATTATTTGGTCTTCCATAATATTTTTTGCAAAATTATTAAATTTTTTTCTTTTGTTATCACAAAAGTAATTAATTCTTTTTTATCTATTTTATATTGTGGTCTATATATTAAAAGATTAATTATGGTCTAAAAGATATAAAAATATTAGTTGAGACATACAATTTTTGTGTAATTTTATAACCAAAAAAAGAATGAATTTGATTCAAGCACTTCTATTGATTTTATTAGCCACATTTATAAATATCATCTGGCCATCAAAAGATTTTGTTTTTTCACCAAATGACAATATAGATGATAATGTAAGCTACATTAAAATACTTGATTCATCAAATTATCAAAATATTATTCCTTTGGGTTTCAGTAATGATTCTAAATATCTTTTATGTATTAAAACAGATATTAAATCTTGCTATATCGATAATATCTCTAAAGTTCAATTTATTGTATATCAATTATCTAATGATGAAAAAAATACACGTCAAATTTATAATATTAGTAATTTAAAAAATATTAATGGTGTATTTTTGATTTCTGTAAAAAATAATAATTCTATAGACTTATATAGCATCACAATTACTAATGGTGAGATTGTACAATATGATTTTTTGCCTTTTAATACTAATGCCAATGAAATACAGGGCTCATTTACAATTGATAAGCGAAAAATTTATTTTTCTAGTGATAGAGCTGGTGGTTATGGTGGTTATGATATTTACGAAGTGGAATATTTAGAATCTGGTAAATGGTCTACACCTAGAAATTTAGGACCTAATATTAATACTGATGCTGATGAAATATCTCCATTTATTATGAGTGATGGATTAACATTATTTTTTAGTCGCAATCTTTCTGATGATAGAAATGATTTTGATATATTCTATACTACTATTATGGATGAAGGCTCGATAGATGTAGCAGAAAATTTGGGTGATAACATTAATTCGCTTAGAGATGATATATGTATTCATGTAAACTATAATAATTACAATGCAATTTTTGTTTCAAAAAATATGAATTCTTGTTATCTAAATGAATTTAACTTATAGATATTGAGCATTTGTCATTTTTTTATTCAAAAAATATTTAATTTTTCCATTAACTTTGCATATTATAATTTTTTGACATTATAGTCGTTATATTGCTATTATGAAAAAATACTTGGTAATTCTTATAATTTATTTAATAACGATGAGTGCTTATGGGCAGCGAAATGAAGTAGGCATAAGTGGTGGAGGAATGTATTATATAGGAGATTTGAACCCATATTATCATTTTTATTTTACACGTCCAGCGGGAGGTCTGTATTACAGATATAACTATCGTGATTATTTGAGTGTGAGGCTTTTTGGTAATTATGGTAGTGTGAGAGCTGCAGATAGTAAGATTAATTATTATCCAGAGAGAAATTTACATTTCAGATCTCAAATATTAGAAGTAGGGGTAGTTGGAGAGATTAATTATTATAAATTTCGTCCAGGTACTATTCAACATTTTTTTTCTCCATATTTATTTTTAGGCATAAATTGGTTTTATTTTAATCCACAAGCTAAATATAATGATGAATGGATAAATTTGCAACCTATGGGTACAGAGGGGCAAGGTACTACTTTTTATCCTGATCGCAAACCTTATTCACTAAATAGTTTTGCTATACCAATGGGCATAGGTGTTAAAATTGCACTGTCTGAAACATTTATTTGCCATATTGAATGGGGCATGCGATATACTTTCACTGATTACATAGATGATGTGAGCACTACGTATCCAGATCCTTTAGTTTTAGCTTCTCAGATAGATCCTATTGCTCCTTATTTATCAGATCCTAACTTATTAAACCATACAGAGCTTAATAGTAGTAATATTGATAAATGGCGTGGTGATCCTTCTACTAATGATTGGTATTCTGTCATTAATATAGGGCTATCATTTAGATTTAAAAACAAAACTATGAAATGCGAAGGAATGAATCCTCGATATAGAGATAAACGCAAAGATTATGAATATAATCTTAAAAATAAAAATAAAATTAGTTTTTGATTATGACTGAAAAATTATATGATAATTTACCCACTCATATAGCTATCATAATGGATGGTAATGGTAGATGGGCTTCTAAAAAAGGGTTGCCTAGAGTCAAGGGGCATGAGGCAGGTATAGATGCTGCAAAAAAAACTATCAATAGAGCTGGTGAATTAGGAATAAAATATTTAACTCTTTTTGCTTTTTCTATTGAAAATTGGGGTCGTCCGCAGGATGAGGTCTCTTACTTGTTTACACTTTTTGATAAAGCTATTAGTATATACTCAGATGACTTAATTAAAAAGGGTGTGAAAGTGAAATTTATGGGTGCTATTTCTCTTTTACCTAAAAATGTGCAGCAGGGAATAGCTGCTTTAGAATCAGAAACTGCTAATAATGATGGGCTAACTCTTGTGATTGCTATTAGTTATGGTTCTAGACAAGAAATAGTGGATGCTACTAAAAATATTGCTCTCAAAGTAGCTAATGGTCAAATGTCTATAGACGATATCAATCTTGATACTTTTAGACAACATTTGTATTTACCTGATTTGCCAGATCCAGATCTCATTATACGTACTTCTGGAGAAAAAAGATTTTCTAATTTTTTACTTTTCCAATCTGCCTATAGCGAATTATATTTCACTTCAGTATTATGGCCAGACTTTGATGAAAATGAATTTGATAATGCTTTGACAGATTTCTCTAATCGCAAAAGAAAATTTGGTAAATTATAAATTTTTATAACATGCAATTATTTTCAATTTTCTATTTAACTCAATTTATATGATTAAAAAAATTTCGTTTTTATTTTACTTTGTTATAATTTCCATATTATTATCCGGACAAATAATAGATATAGACTATAGAATACCCCAAGAATATATTATCGGTGGAGTTACTGTTTCGGGTATTCAAAATGAGGAGTCTAAAGATTTAATTATTATGATTAGTAATTTGACTCCAGGCAAAAAAATTACTATACCTGGCGAAGATATTCAAAATGCTATTAAAAATCTGTATAAACAAGGGATGTTTGAACGTATAGAAATATCAGTGATTTCTCGTTCTGGTAGTACTATTTATTTAGATATTTTTTTAGAAGAAAAAAATAGAATGTCTAGTTTAGTAATAGAAGGTGTCAGAAAAGGTGAGGCTAATACTCTAAAAGAAAAAATCAATCTCCATTCTGGTGATATCCTTACAGAATTTGCTATTTCTAATGCTATTGATAAAATTAAAAAACATTATATTGATAAAGGCTTTAATAATGTAAATGTTAAAGTCTCTCAACAAGCAGATACTGCTGCTAAAGGTAGATCTGTTCTTTATATTTATGTAGATAAAGGTTCTAGGGTTAAAATCGAAAATATTAACTTCGTTAACAACAACGTTATTGCTGATAAGAAGCTAAAAAAAGCTATGAAAGACACTAAAGAAAAAAGTGTTTTAAACATTTTCAAATCCTCTAAATATATACCTGCTAATTATGAAAAAGATAAAGCTAATGTCATTAGCAAGTACGCAGAGCTGGGCTACAAAGATGCCTTGATATTAAAAGATTCTATATATAAAGTGGGTGATAAAAGTATTGCTATTGATATTTACATTGAAGAAGGTAAAAAATATTTTTTCAGAAATATATCTTGGGTAGGTAATACTAAATATACTGACGAGGCGCTAAATCAAATATTAAAAATTAAAAAAGGTGATGTTTATAATGAGAAATTGTTACAAACAAATTTATATGCAAATCCTAATGGAGCCGATGTATCTGCTTTGTATCTAGATAATGGATATTTATTTTTTCAAATGAATCCTGTAATTACAAATATTGTAGGTGATAGTATAGATATAGAAATACAGATTTACGAAGGTAAGCAAGCCACTATTAATAAAGTATCTGTTATTGGTAATACGGTTACTAATGATAGAGTGATTTTAAGGGAAGTACGAAGTAAACCTGGTGATCTATTCAGACGCTCAGATATCATGCGTACTCAAATGGAACTATCTCAGATGCGTTTTTTTAATCAAGAAAAACTAAACGTTAATATGAATCCTAATCCTGCTGCTGGTACTGTAGACTTAGAATATGTAGTAGAGGAAGTTTCTACTAATCAAATAGAGCTGTCTGGCGGCTGGGGACTAGGTAGATTTGTAGGTACTTTAGGATTAGTGCTTAATAATTTCTCTTTGAGAAATTTATTCAAAAAAGATGCTTGGCGTCCTATACCTTCTGGTGATGGACAAGTGCTGTCTATCAGAGGTCAAACCAATGGTCAATATTATCAGTCATACAATTTTAGTTTTATTGAGCCATGGTTAGGCGGCAAAAGGCCCAATACTTTATCTATCTCTCTTTTTCATTCTCTAGAAACTAATGGTGTTAGCAAAAAAGAAGATGGTACATATAACTCTGCTGGTACTCTATTGAAAAGGCAAGAGATATCTATCTCTGGTGCTAGCGTGGGTTTAGGAATAAAATTGAAAAAACCTGATGATTTTTCTCGATTATTTCTTTCTATCAATTATTTGCATTACAATCTAAAAGATTATGTACAAACCCTTTCTTTTAAAAATGGTGTCGCTAATAATTTAAACTTAGGTATTTCCTTTAGTAGAAATTCTACTGATTCACCTATATATCCTACAACCGGTAGTAATATTTATTTATCAGTAAATTTGACTCCTCCATATTCTTTATTTAAAAATGATGAATGGGGTACCATGCCAGATTCTATTAAATTTAAATGGTTAGAATATCATAAATGGAAAATTGAACTTACAAATTACACAACTATTTATGGGAAATGGGTATTCATGGCTAGAGCTAAATTTGGTTTTATGGGTATGTATAATAAATCAATTGGGTTAAGTCCATTTGAAAGATATTATTTGGGGGGTGATGGTTTATCTGGTTTTTCTCTAGATGGCAGAGAAATTATAGGTATGAGAGGCTATGCTAATCAGGTACTCACACCACGCGATATTTATGGTAATTATTTGGGTGGTACTATTTTTGCTAAATATACTATGGAGATTCGTTATCCATTATCTATGAATCCTATGGCTTCTGTTTATTTATTGGGTTTCGTGGAAGCAGGTAATACATGGTTAAATATTAAAGAATTTCAACCTTTTAATACTATGAAATCTGCTGGCGTTGGTATTAGATTGTATATGCCTATGTTTGGATTATTAGGTCTCGATTATGGCATACCTTTTGATGCTACTTATGCAAATAAAAAATATCAAGGACAGTTTCATTTTTCTATAAATGCGTCAATTGATTAAAAAAATAAAATATTATGAAAAAGTTAATTTATTCAATTTCATTCATTTTTTTAGCAATGGGCTTAATGGCTCAGTCTACCACAAAAATTGCTTTTTTAGATACTCAAGTAATTTTGGAAGCTATGCCTGCCTATCAAAATGCTATAATGCAAATAGATAATCTGAGTGCTCAATGGGAAACAGAATTAGAGCAGAAATATTTAGAAATCGATCAGATGTACAAAAAATATCAAGCTGAGGCTTATCTTTTGCCACAAAATGAAAAAACTAAAAGAGAAAATGAAATCATAGAAGCAGAAAAAGCTGCTAAAGAATTACAAAAGAAATATTTCGGCCCTGAGGGTGATCTTTTTCAACGTAGAAAAGCTCTATTGCAGCCTATACAAAATCAAATGTATCAGGCTATAAATGACTATGCTGATGCTAATAGAATAGGAGCTATTTTTGATATTTCTAATAATACTGCTTTATTATTTTATGATCCTAAGCTTGATATTACTAATGATATTAAAAAATCTTTAGGATTATAAATTTTTTATATTAAAAAAATTTTTTATTTTTGCAAAAATAAAATTTCAATGTATATGAAAAAATTTTCTTTAATCATCGTATTAATATTGTTTGTTTCTTTCACAATGGCAGGTCAACAAACTAAATTAAAAATTGGTCATCTGAATACTAATGACCTTATGCAAGTAATGCCTGGGGTAGATAGCGCTGGACAAGCTCTTAATGATTATGCTCAAAATTTACAAAAACAATTAGAAACTATGGTAAGTGAATTTCAAACTAAATATGATGAATATTTAACAAATGAAGCTCAGTATGTAGATGCAGTAAAACAAATAAAACAAAAAGAATTAGTTGACTTACAAACGCGAATACAAGATTTCCAAAATGATGCTCAAGACTTATTAGCTAAAAAAGAACAAGAGCTAATGCAACCATTCATTGATAAAGCTAAAAATGCTATTGATGAGGTAGCTAAAGAGAAAGGTTATACTTATATTTTAGATACTAGTACAGGTTCTGTATTATATTGGGAGGGTGGAGACGATATCATGATGTTTGTAAAAGAAAAACTTGGTATAAAATAGTTTTTGATAACAATTAGTCTTAAAAAAGTTTCATAATTATTCGTTATGAAACTTTTTTTATGTTCATATATTTATTAAATGGATTAATGTTTTGTAAATATTTATATATCATCAAAAAATACCTTATAATTTTTATTCTTCAATAATTGAAATTATTAAAAATTTATTTATAGTATCTATTTGAAATACAAAACAGGTATCATTATATTTATTCTGAGGTATATATAACTCATAACCTTTTGAATTTTTTATCCAATTTTTATGTTTTAATTTAATTTCTTTTAAAATATTTATATAGTCAGCATTTGTAACTTTTATATAGTAAGTTTCTGAGTAATCATACATTGAAGGACCTGTGTTTTCATATTTACTAATAATGAAAGTATCATCAACACTAATATTTGTTTTATTAATAAAACATCTTTTTAGGTCTTTTTCATTTAAATTTGGTGAATTATAACTTAAAATAAAAATAATAATTATAATAAATATTATAATTATAAAAATTATAATATTGCTTAAATACCTACTTTTCATTAATATGTTTTATTTTTATTATTTATATTTACCATGCAAATTTATTTTATAAGGTGTTCTATTACCAGCAAAAATTTTACCTATCATAGCTTAAACATTTCAAAAAATGACTACTTTTGCCCGTAATATTATATTATTTAATTATTTAAACAAAAATACTAAATATTGAGAAAGTTTTTGAACTCCTTTTTTAAAAAATTTTTTATCGGACAACAATGAAAAAAATATTTAAAATTTTTAATAGTGAAAAAAAATTTGTTTTTATAAAATTTTATTTATTTTTGCAATGTAATTTCAATTTTTAATAAAAGGAAATATTAATGAAAAAAATTATTTTTTAAAAAATTTTTGTATTTAAAAAAAATTATATAATTTTACAGTCAAATTTAGAATTATGAAAAAGAGTTTATTATTCATATCAATATTTTTAATACTCCTATTGCCAAATACCTTTTTGAAAGCGCAGCAAGAGGCGCAGTTTACTCATTATTTCCAAAATTTTAATTCTTATAATCCTGGTTTTGCTGGAGTTAAAAATTCAATTTGTGCAACAGCTCTCTATCGAAATCAATGGTTGGGTTTCAGTGAGGTAGTAAATGGTAAAGAGTATAATGTTAATCCTAGAACCATGTTATTAGCTGTAGATGCTTATATTAAACCTATTCATGGTGGATTGAATCTCATAGTGTATAACGATAAATTAGGTTTCGAGAATAATACAGGAGTTAAAATTGGTTACTCGTATAATTTTTATATTCGTGATTTTGTCCTTGGTGTTGGTTTCAATGTCCATTTTCTCGATAAAGGCTTAGACTTTTCATTATTAAATCCTTTAGAAGATAATGATCCATTATTAATGCAAAGGAGTAATCAATCAGATATGGTTATAGATGCTGACTTAGGAGCTTTTTTATTAAAACCAAATCAATTTTGGGTAGGTTTATCTAGCCTTAATTTAATTCAGTCTTCTGCTGAACTATCAGATGTTTCTAATTTAAAACTAAAAAGACATTATTTTATAACTGGAGGTTATATTTTCCCGCTTAATAATGATCAATTTGAGATAAGACCATCAGCTTTGATTAAAACTGATTTTGTTTCTGCTCAATATGATATTAATGTACAAATGTATTATCAGGGAATGGTATGGGCTGGTTTAGGATATAGAGTACAAGATGCAGTTATGCTTAATGTAGGTGCACAACCTTTTGCTAATAGTTCTAATCAGGGACTTGCTCCACTCTCTTTTGGATATTCTTATGATTTTACTACTTCAGCTATTGGCAGACACAAAGTGAGCTCTGGTAGTCATGAGGTATTTATAAATTATTGTTTTTTGATTGAAAAAAGAACATATAGACAAGGTAATAGAAATGTTAGATTCTTATAAGGATGTAACCTTAATTAAATTTTTTACGTTTAATAGATAAAAATTGGAAATAATGATAAAAATGAATATAAAAACATTAAGAGCAATTACAAAAACTGTAGTAGTAGTTTGTTTAATATCAATTGTTTCTACTGCATGTAATACTTCAGATAAGGGACAATTAGTGGGTGTGAGAGACCGTCCTATGTGGTATCAACCGACTCCTTATGGTATGGTATTTATTCCTTTAGGTTCATTTATTATGGGCCAAAGTGATCAAGATGTACCTTATAATCAAATCCAGACAAATAAGGTTGTTTCTTTACAAGCTTTTTATATGGATGAGACTGAGATTACTAATAATGAATATAGACAATTTGTTTATTGGGTTAGAGATTCTATAGCTCATACTATCTTAGGAGAAATAAATGAAGAGCATCTAATTACTCAAGATGAATATGGTGAGGAATTATACCCACCAGCTATTAATTGGAAAACTAAAATCAACTGGGAAGGACAAGAAGAAAGAGAAGCTCTTGCTGATATGTATCTGCCAGAGCATGAGAGATTTTTCCGTAGGAAACAATTTGATGTTCGTAAATGGAATTATGAATATTATTGGATAGATTATCGTGCTGCTGCTGCTAAAAATTGGGATAGCCCACTTACAAGTGATCAAACTGATAATGTAACTATGCCTATGTGGAATAATAGACCACAAGGGTATAATGATCGCTCAGTATATATTAAAAAAGATGTTATTAATGTTTTTCCAGATACTCTTTGCTGGATACATGATTTTACTTATTCATTTAATGAACCAATGACGCAGAGCTATTTCTGGCATCCTGCTTATGATAACTATCCAGTTGTTGGTGTTAATTGGAAGCAAGCTAGAGCATTTTCTATTTGGCGTACAAATTATTTAAATACATATCTATCTCAAACGGGTAGTTCATATGTAAATGATTTTAGATTGCCTACAGAATCTGAATGGGAATACGCTGCTAGAGGTGGATTACAGTTAAGTCCGTATCCTTGGGGTGGCCCTTATACACGTAATTATAATGGCTGTTTTTTAGCTAATTTTAAACCATTAAGAGGTAATTATGTAGATGATGGTGGTTTGCATACTGTAATAGTAGCACATTATTCTCCTAATGATTATGGATTATATGATATGGCTGGTAATGTGGCTGAATGGACTAATAATGCTTTTGATCCATCTACATATCAGTATGCTCATGACTTGAATATGGATTATACATACGAAGCTAAAGATTCTGATCCACCTGTATTAAAAAGAAAAGTTATTAGAGGTGGTAGTTGGAAAGATATAAGCTTTTATATGCAAGTAAGTACTCGTGATTATGAATATCAAGATACTGCTACTTCATATATTGGATTTAGAAATGTACAAACATATTTAGGACGCCATAAAGATGATGGTCCAATGTCATCAAATGTTTATCGTTAAAATAAATCAACTAATTAAAATAAATTAAAAATTAAAAGTTATGGGTTTTTTAGACAAAATTGTAAAAAGTAAAGCGTACAAAAACTTTATGACCAAATTGTACGGTATTGGTGCTTCTCTTGTTATTTTAGGTGCACTTTTTAAAATCACTCACTGGCCAGGAGCTACTTTAATGCTTAGTATTGGTATGATCACTGAGTCTATTATCTTTTTCTTTTCAGCATTTGAAGAGCAACCAGTTATTCCAGATTGGAGTTTAGTATATCCAGAGTTATGGGGATATTATCACCCAAATGAACCTATGGATGAGGAAATGCTTAAAAAGATTGAAACTCGCAAAGCAACTGAAGCTATAGGAGTAGGAGGAGAATTACAAATTAAAGATAGTGTTACACAAAAATTAGATAAAATGCTAGAAGAAGCTAAAATAGGTCCAGAACTTATCGAAAGCCTCGCTGAAGGTATGAGTAATTTAAGTGAAAATGCAAAAAAACTCTCTGGCCTAGCAGATGCAACTACAGCTACTGATAATTTCGTTAATAATTTAAATAATACTGCTAGTACTATATCTGAACTTAATCAAACTTATTTACAAACTAAAGAATCAACTGCTAAAGTTATTGGATCAAATTTAGAATTTGCTGATAATTTAAAAAATATTGTTTCTAATTTCCAAAAATTATCTCAAGCTTCTGAAGAAAGTGCTAATAGCATGAAAGAAACAGCTAATGCAAATAAAGTTTACGCTGAGACAGTCCAGAATGCTACTAATAGTGCTAATCAGCTTGCTCAAACATATATTGAATCTTCAGAAAAACTTGTAAATACTACATCTAAACTAGATTTACAAGGTATTGATAACGCTAAATTGACTGAGCAATTTGGTAAAATTACAACTAATCTCTCTGCTTTAAACTCTATCTATGAAGTTCAAATAAATGAATTACAAGCTCAATTAACGAAGGTAGAAAATTTTGGACAAGGTGTAGATAGCTTTACTAATAATGTACAAGAAATACTTTCTTCTATACAAGAATACAAATCTCAAACACAAAAATTAACACAAAACTTGCAATCTCTTAATACCATTTATGGTAATATGTTAGCAGCAATGAGTATTAATAAATAAAATAAAGGAGTGCAAAAAAGATGAGTGCAAAAAATTGTGCGGAAACCCCGCGACAAAGAATGATAGGAATGATGTATTTAGTGCTCACAGCAATGCTAGCATTAAATGTATCAAAAGATATTCTAGATGCATTTATCATAGTTAATGATAGTATCGAGGAGACTAATAGAATCTTTTATGATAAAGTACAAGGTAATTATGCTATGTTTGAAAAAGCTTATGCTGTAACTCCAGATAAAGTAAAAGATAATTATGATAAAGCATTAGAAGTAAAAAAAGAAGCTGACGCATTGGTAAATTATATTGAAAATTTAAAAGCTGAAGTAATCTCTGTAACTGATGGTATTCCCATAGAAGAGGCTAAAAAATTAAATTTAAGAGATGTGAAAGGTAGAGATAATTTTGATGCTCCTACACATTTCTTTATAGGTAATTCACAAGATGGAAGTGATGGCAAAGCTAGAGAATTAAAAAATAAACTTGTTAGTTTTCGCAAAAAAATGATTGAATTACTTGGCAAATATTCTGATAAAGTACAATTGGGTTTAGATATTGAAAACAAAATGTATCCAACTATAGGAGGAGATCAGCAGCTAAATTGGGAAATGACTAATTTTTACCATACTATCTTAGCAGCTGATATCGTAATATTGAATAAGCTTATTCTAGAAGTTAGAAATATGGAGGCTGATGTTGTTGCTCAATTATATTCTGCTGTTAGTGCCGAAGATTTTACTTTTGATAGAGTAGGTGTGAAAGTAGTACCTAAATCTAATATAATAGTTGCAGGTGGAGAATATGAAGCTGAAATATTTGTAGCTGCTTATGACTCTCGTCAAAACCCAGAAATACTAATAGGTGATGACGTAGATACAGTGACTATGAAAGTTCTCGGAAATGTTACTAAGCTAGAAGGTGATAGTGGTCGTGGTATATTAAAAATTCCTGCTGGCTCACCAGGAAATAAAAAATATGGTGGTACTATAACAATAAAAAGCCAATCAGGAGCTGTGCAAACATATTGGTTTAAAGAAGAATATTTTGTGATGTCTCCTACAGCTACCGTATCTGCTGATAAGATGAATGTATTTTACATAGGGGTAGATAATCCAGTATCTATATCTGTGCCTGGTGTACCTAATGATAGGGTGAGAGCTAGCATAACTAACGGTAATATTATACCACAAGGTAATGGTAAATATATAGTAAGAGTACAACAAGGGACTGAGGCTACTATAAATGTTTCTGCAGAAATGAATGGTAAGGTAACAAATATGGGAAGCACTAAATTTCGTGTTAAAAGAGTGCCTTCTCCTATAGCTTATGTAGCAGGTAAACCTGGTGGTAATTATACTAAAACAGAGCTACTAGCTAATCCATATGTAAC
>JAHDSP010000448.1 GCA_018432645.1 Bacteroidales bacterium
AGCTTCGACAATACCAGAGAAGCTTATTCCACCTTCTAAAGCTCTAATGGCAGCTAATATTTTGTGTCGCCATTCGAAACTTGTTTTCAAACAAATGCCAACCTCATCAGCGCAAGCTCGCAGACTTTTACCTTCTAGCATACATCTCATGTAGTCGAGCATTAGAGGATATTTTCTCATTCGATAGACAAAGGTGCGAGCAGTTTCACGAAATTGATAACCGCAAGTTTTGCATTTGTAAACTTGTCTGCCATTTCTTTTGCCCGCTTTTATAACATTCTCGCTTCTGCAGTCTGGACAGATGGCTGCAGTAGATTGAATTTTTACTTTTTGATAATCTACAGCAGTAGCATTGTTATAGACAAGATATTGATATAACTTATCAAGGAAATCTCGCTTATGATCCTTAGGCAGAGCCAAGTATTCATCGGTTTTTGTAAATAAATCTTTCATAATTAAAAATTTTGATAAAAATAATAAATTTTATTTAAATAATAAAACACTTAAAGTATAACATTATAATATTTTTCATACACTTAATATTCCTTTCAATTTTTTCTTTTTATATATATTTGCAAAAAAATATATGTCTGTTTTTGCTTATATTGTATGGAATGTAGATCCGGTATTATTACATTTAGGACCTCTGCAAGTTAGATATTATGGTATTTTATTTGCTTTAGGATTTTTAATTGGCTATTATTTATTTAGGTATTTTTTCAAAAAAGAAAAAGTGCCTTTGAATGAGTTAGATAAGCTGTTTTGGTATGTTATTTTAGGAGCTATAATTGGAGCTAGATTAGGGCATGTATTATTTTATGAACCGGATTATTATTTCAGTCATCCTTTAGAAATTTTTGCTATTTGGCATGGTGGATTAGCTAGTCATGGTGGTGCTATTGGTCTTTTGATAGCTTTATATCTATATTCTCGCAAATCTTTTAATAAAGATTACTTATATATTTTAGATAGGATGGCTATACCTACTGCATTGGCGGGGAGTTTTATTAGGTTGGGTAATTTATTTAATAGTGAGATATATGGCAGACCTACAGAACTACCTTGGGGATTTATTTTTGTGAGAGATGGGCAAACTATACCATGTCATCCTACTCAGCTTTATGAAGCGCTTGCTTATTTATTAATTTTTATTTTTCTTTTTTATTTGTACAAAAAATATAATGGCAATTTACCACGTGGTTTAGCTATAGGAGGGATGTTACTCTTAACATTTTTAGCAAGATTTTTAATTGAGTTTATCAAATTACCGCAAGTGGGTTTCGAAACTAAATTAATAAATACTATTGGATTAAATATGGGACAACTGCTGAGCTTACCATTTATTATTGTCGGCATTTGGCTTATTATTAAGGCAAATAAATCTAAAAAATTGTCAATAAAGCCCCAAAAAACTTAATGAAAAAATTTGTTATTTACTTTTTTAATATAATATTTGCGTATTCTTTAATTGCTCAAGATATACCTCTGAGTAAAGCTTTTGTTCATCAAGATATTTTAAATAAATCTAATGTATATATTTCTGCTTTTGATACTATTTTTTATAATTTAAAAAATGGAGTTATTGATGGCAATTTTACTTATTCAGATATTAATAATTTAAAGATCACTGGAAAGTATAAATATTCTCATCCTTATGGTAAGTGGGTATTTAGTTCACAAGATTCAAAAATTAAAATTAAATTTATTGATCCTGGAATTGTGAAATTTACTAAAGTGAAGAATTTAACGAGTAAATTTTTTGCTGGCTTTGGGGAATTAAATATTAGATATCCTATAATAGATGGTGATTATTATGATACTCTGATTAGTACTTTACCTATAAAATGGGGGAAAATTAATGGTGAAGTAAGAGAAATGTATAGTGATAGTACTTTGAGAGCTATTTATAATTATAAAAATGGAAGATATCATGGTAAGCAAATTTATTATATAGGTAATGGTAATCGTTGGGAAATAGAATATAAAAATGGACAACCCATAAGTAATAAAACATATTATAATACTCGTGGCGATGAATTAAGAAAAATTAAACTTGCTGAAATTGATAAAAAAAGTGATTTTATTACATATTATGACCCTGCAGATGTCATTTATAATGTTAAATTACTAATAACTCTTGATAGTAGTTATAGGCAATATCCTTTATTGACAAGTAGTGTAATAGATACTATAAATAAATTATATTATTTCAGAAAAATTATTACTTACAAAGATTATAATTTACAAAAAGAAGATTGGGGAGCACATAATAGACCTAATATTTGGGATGTATCTACTGATACTGTGATTAGCAAAAACAATATTATAGGTATTGCAATGGTTGGTAATTTGATAATATTACATCAAGATTTTCAATATAGATTACAGCCTTTGGCAGCTTCGTATGTGATAAAGTATGATTATAAAAATGAGCAACATTTTGATACTTCTCCATGGTTTTATATTCCTGAGTTGATGCAAAGAAATTTAATTTTACCTTATGGGTCTATTTTGTTTTTTCCTTATAAAATTACAGATTTCCCTTTAGGTAATACTCTATCGGATGAAATAATAACAGATCATAGTCAAGCGATGATTTTATTAGAATACATTGATTTTTTAAAAGAATTATTGAGAGTGTTATCTTAAGATATATAAAAATATATTTTGAAAATATTTAAAACCATTCTGATCATTTATACACCAACATAATTTTAATGTAATATCTAGCATTTCAAAGGATTTTGTTACAACTTTTGTTCTTCGAGTCATTTAGCCTATCAAATTTCCAATATTAGAATTATTTTGTTCAATTTTTATTATACTTTACACCTATAATTGCTACCTCTACAAAACTAATAAAATGATAGCTAATGATAACATTCTCTAGAATCTTTATCTAGTGGTGATTTTTTATCTGTTAAATAAAATTGTTTAAAAACAGTATTATGAAACATTTTTCGCTTTATAATTATTAAATTATAAAATAGAGGTATTTTATTTTTTTCAATTAAATTTTTAATTTTATAACCCCAACTATCAGTAGGAACATAACCAATAGATGAAGCAAAAGGTTTTAGTTTAATTATTACAGGATATAAGACTCTCAATTGGGCAAATGCATTATTATTATAATAATAGCTCCAGTTATCAAGTGTAAATAATTTATGATATAGTTTCAAATTTATAAAGTTTTCAGCTACCCTGCGAGGCAAAATATAAGCAGCACCACCTACTAACCCTTCTAATTGCAAAGGATATGCTAATATTTCATTATTAATTTTTTCACTATTTACTGTACTTATACCAATTTTATATGAATTGTTCACTGTCCTATATTCTAGTAAAATAACTTCATTATCTCTAATTTTTTGCTCTAATTTTTCTAAAATTTCTGAAATATTTTTAGGCAATATAACGTCATCTTCTAAAAATAATGCTGACTTTTCATCTGTTTTTAGAAATTCATTATAAGCTCTCTCTCTTGACATTTTATTAGCTGTATTGCCAATTTTAATTGAATGAAATATTTTATTTAGATCATCTAACTTATAATAATTTCTGATATCATCTTCTGAAATTTCTTTTTTATCAATTGCATCTACTATTTTATAATCTATATTTAATGTCTTTAGATGTGAATTAATATACTCATACCTTTGTTTGTTTGATTTAAGTGCAGTTACATAAACTTTCATTGGTTTTATACTATTTAATAAAAATATCTTTTACAAAAGTAGCAATTATTTCAATTAATTATTTTATGAAAATTATACCTTACATAAAAATGAGCAATTATGTAATAGTAATAATTGGATTTTATTTTCTCGAAGCTATTAAAATTTCTAACAATTTAATAGCAGCATCAGGTATAGGAGTTCCTGGACCAAAGATAGCTACCACGCCAGCATCGAATAAAAATTGATAATCTTGTGGTGGGATTACACCGCCTACAATCACCATAATATCTTCTCGTCCTAATTTTTCAAGTTCTTCTATCACTTGTGGAACTAATGCTTTGTGAGCGCCTGCCAAACTAGATATACCGATAATATGGACATCATTTTCTACAGCCATTTTAGCAGCTTCTTCTGGGGTTTGGAAAAGTGGTCCCATATCCACATCAAAGCCAATATCAGCATAGGCAGTAGCTATTACTTTAGCTCCTCTATCATGACCATCTTGTCCTAATTTAGCAACCAAAATACGTGGTCTGCGACCTTCTAATTTAGCAAAATCATCAGCTAATTTTTGGGCTTTTCTAAAACTTTCATTTTGACTAATTTCTGAACTATACACACCTGTTATTGATTTAATTTCTGGAATATAACGTCCCCAAGCTTTTTCCATTGCATAGCTTATCTCGCCTAATGTTGCTCTATATTTAGCAGCTTCTATAGCTAATTCTAGCAAATTACCTTCTCCAGTTTCACATGCTTTAGTAATAGCATTCAAGGATTGTTGTACTTTTTCATTATCTCTGTTAGCTTTGACCTCATTGATACGTTGAATTTGTTTTTCTCTAACAATAGTATTATCTACTTCAAGAATTTGTAGCGGGTCTTCTTTTTCTAATTGATACTTATTAATACCAACAATAATATCTAAACCAGAATCTATGCGTGCTTGACGGCGAGCTGATGCTTCTTCAATTCTCATTTTAGGTATGCCAGCCACGATAGCTTTTGTCATGCCACCTAATTCTTCTACTTCTTGAATAAGTTCCCAAGCTTTATGAGCGATTTCATCTGTTAAAGTTTCTAAATAATAAGAACCACCCAAAGGATCTACTACACGGCAAATTTGAGTTTCTTCTTGTAAAAAAAGTTGAGTATTTCTAGCTATACGAGCTGAAAAATCTGTAGGCAAGGCAATAGCCTCATCTAAAGCATTAGTATGCAAACTTTGAGTATGACCTAATGCAGCAGACATAGCTTCTATGCATGTTCTAGCAACATTATTAAATGGATCTTGAGCAGTAAGAGACCAACCAGAGGTTTGTGTATGAGTACGTAGAGCCATTGATTTAGGATTTTTAGGGTTGAATTGTTTAACGATTTTAGCCCATAGCAATCTGGCAGCTCTCATTTTAGCAATTTCCATAAAATGATTCATGCCTGCAGCCCAGAAAAATGATAATCTAGGAGCAAAATTATCTACTTCTATGCCAGCTTTTAACCCAGTACGTAAATATTCTAATCCATCAGCTAAAGTATATGCTAATTCTTGCACAGCAGTAGCACCAGCCTCTTGCATATGATAACCACTAATTGAAATACTATTGAATTTTGGCATATATTGAGAAGTAAATTTGAAAATATCAGCAATTATTCTCATTGATGGCTCTGGTGGATAGATATAAGTATTACGCACCATAAATTCTTTCAAAATATCGTTTTGGATAGTACCGTTCAATTGTTCTAGTTTAGCACCTTGCTCGAGAGCAGTTACAATATAAAAAGCCATAATAGGAATAACAGCACCATTCATAGTCATACTAACAGACATATCTGCGAGAGGTATTTGATCGAAGAGAATTTTCATATCTTCTACTGTATCAATAGCGACGCCAGCTTTGCCTACATCACCTACTACACGTTCATTATCGCTATCATAGCCACGATGAGTAGGTAAGTCAAAAGCTACGCTTAATCCTTTTTGTCCAGCAGCTAAATTTCTCCTATAGAATGCATTACTTTCCTCTGCTGTACTAAAGCCAGCATATTGTCTAATAGTCCATGGTTTTTGCACATACATAGTAGCATAAGGACCTCTAAGGAATGGTGGTAATCCAGCAGCAAAATCTAAATGTTCTAACTCTACAATATCATCATAAGTATAAAAATTTTTAATAGGAATACCTTCTGCACTATTATGAATAACTTCAGCATTTAATTTTTGCTGGGGCTTATTATCTTCAAAAATTTTGATTTTTTTAAAATCAGGTTTCATATTTAATGTTTTAATAATTCAAATTAAATTTAATTATTTAATATTTAATATTTTATGAAAATTTTCCAAAGTTTCTAAAATATTAGATTTTACATGTATGAAATCATTTATTCCATTTTCTTTTAATATTTCAATACTTTCAGATGGATTACCTGCGACTACAAGAATTTTTTCTGGATAATGTTCTTTAATAGTTTTAGTAATATTAATCCCTAATGTACCATATTCTAAATCGCTACTACATAATACAATGATATCAGGATTATGAATAGAAAGTTGTTTAAGCATATTTTCATCATTATCGTAAGCATTTGCATCCATTATTTCATAACCAGCTACGCCAAAGAAATTACGAGAAAAATTAGCTCTAGCATTTCGCATAGTTATATCACCAAATGTGAGCAAATAAACCAAAGGTTTTTTATTACCATTCAAAGTATGCTGCTCCGTCCGATAACGCAAATTTTCAAATGGTTCAACAACTCTGAAAATTCTCAGTGCATTATCATTTTTGGGTTTATTTATCAAAGGTTTCTTGAGATTAGAAGAAATAGTTTCATTAAGGTTCGGGTAGTTGTTAATACCAATCACATTAGTTTTTCTTTTTAAAAGAGCATTTAATTTATTATCAGCACTATTTTCGATTTCATTTTTAATCCATGAGTTTTCCATAGCAGTTCTAAAACCACCTAAATCCTCTATTTGAAGGAATAGATCCCATGCATGCTGAGCTAAAGATTTGGTTAAATTTTCTATTAAATAAGAACCACCTGCTGTATCAATAACTTTATCGAAATGAGCTTCATCACGAAGTATTAATTGAACATTTCTTGCTATTCTTCTGCTAAAATCATTAGATTTTTGAAGTGTAAAATCATGAGGCAAAATAGTTATATCATCTGCACCACCAATAATAGCAGCCATAGCTTCTACAGTATTGCGTAGCATATTATTGTATGCATCATAAGCAGTTTTATTAAAAATGCCTGTTTTACTATGAATGGTAATTTTAGCTTTATCACTAGGCAATCCATAAGCAGTTAAAATTTTAGTAATTAGCAATCTAGCTGCACGTAATTTTGCTATTTCAATAAAATAAGTACTACCTAACCCTAAAGTGACTCTAAATCTTCTAATAGCCTCATCAACAGAGATTCCATTATCAGTTAAAATATTTAAATAATTTACCAATTGAGAAAGAGAAAAAGCTAACTCTTGTACTGCATTAGCACCAGCATTATGATAAATATTTCCACTAATATTGATAATTTTAAAATCAGGATTCCAATTATTTAAAAAATCAAACAAACTGATTAATTCATTTACATTGTCATCATAACTATTGTAATAATTACCATTTAGCAAATAATATGCGAAAAAATCAAAGTTAAATGAACCGTTTAATGATTTTAAATCAAAATTATTCTTTTGAGCCCATTCTTTGATTACCTGAACTAATATGGAATATGAGTAAGAAGATCTAAAATGAATGCTGTGATTGGCTAGATCTAAATTCTTTAATAAAACATTTAAATTATCAATTTTATCAATATCTGGTACATCGAATTCAATAGCATCAGCACCATTAGCAATAGATTTAATAGCTATTTCATTGGCAATTTTTAAGTCAGTCTCATCAATATTTTGAATTATGTTCCATTTTAGTTTTTTATCATTATAACCTCTTAAATAGGGATAAACATTAGGGTAATAGGTAAGATCAATAAGTCCTTCTAAATCTATTTTAGTATAAAAAGGTTTTACCTCAATGCCTTCATCTGTTTTCCAAAAAAGTTTAGAAATATCTGCACCTTTTAGACTTTCTTTTATAGCATCCTCCCATTGTTTCGCAGAAATAGGAGGAAACTCATTAAAAAGCTTTTCTTTAGCCATGACCTTTAAAATTTCTTTTTGCAAACTTAAATAGAATTTTTGAAATAAAAAATAGAATATTTAGCAAAAAAAGAGGGGAAATATTTAAAGAAATGAGTGGGGAAGCGTGAGAGAATCAAATAATATAAACATTTTTAAAATGTTTCAAACAATATATGATATTTTACTAACTCTAAAATATTCATACCATGCAAATCTATCCGAGGATGCAAGGTTAAGCATTCTGCCAGTATTACTAATGACGCTTCCTGATAGATATTTACCTATCGCTACATACCACATAATGTAGTTTTGCAGGTATTTGGTTGCTACTCCTCTGAACTTTGAATATATCCATCTGACAAATTCCTCTGACTTAGCCTTCACTATAGCAGTGCTATAGATACCTCGTTTTTTCTTTTTGGCTCCTACAATCTCTTTGTGTTTCACTTTGCTCTTTCTTATATGTCTAAATGCGTATTTGGTACCGGTACATAAAACTTCATCTTCTGTTATTCTACCTTTTAGAAACTTC
>JAHDSP010000201.1 GCA_018432645.1 Bacteroidales bacterium
CGTGCCGGAATTAATAATAAATGGTGGGTCGTGAATGCTTGTTTGTCATTAACTGACACCAGAAATTCTTTCTTACGTGCAAAAGCGCAAAATGAATTGATTTGGATTAAAAAAGTAGAAGAATTGTCAAAGGGAAATGCCGCTCTGATAGCTTGGGAAAATAACTAATGATATGAGAATTTTAATTTTATGCACTGGAAACAGTTGCCGTAGTCAAATGACACATGGCCTTTTACAATCATTTGGCAATAAACTAGATGTCTTTTTAGCAGGAACAAAACCTGCAGAAAAGGTTAATCCGATGGCGGTAAAGGTTATGAATAAAATGAGTATAAATTTGATTCACAATTAAACTAAATAGCTGTTGTTATGGAAAAGAAACAAGGAATTGGATTTTTTGAAAAATACCTGACTCTATGGGTTGCCTTGTGCATTATTATCGGAATTGCTGTGGGGCAATGGCTTCCGGCAATTCCGCAAACATTAAGCAAATTTGAATATGCCAATGTGTCTATACCTGTGGCTATCTTAATTTGGATAATGATTTACCCAATGATGCTAAAAGTGGATTTTCAAAGTGTTAAGAATGTAGGCAAGCGTCCGAAAGGAATTATAGTTACTTGTGTTACAAATTGGCTGATAAAACCGTTTACCATGTTCGGAATAGCTTATTTATTCTTCTATGTGATTTTCAAAACCTTTATACCTGCTGGGTTAGCCGAAGAATATTTAGTTGGGGCGGTATTATTAGGGGCTGCACCTTGTACAGCTATGGTGTTCGTGTGGAGTTACCTTACCAACGGAGATGCCGCTTATACGCTGGTGCAAGTGGCAGTGAACGATTTAATCATATTGGTAGCATACGCTCCTATCGTTGCTTTCCTGTTGGGAGTTGGCGGCGTATCTATCCCGTGGGACACACTTTTGCTGTCAGTGGGTTTGTTTGTTGTGATACCACTTACTGCTGGTGTTATTACCCGCATAATGGTTATTCGCCGCAAGGGAGTGGAATACTTTAACAATGTATTTATTAAGAAATTTGATAATTACACGATAGGTGGGTTGCTATTAACACTTATTATCCTATTTTCATTTCAGGGAGAAACGATACTAAACAATCCTCTACATATCTTATTGATTGCTATTCCGCTTGTGTTGCAAACGGTTCTGATATTTTTCGTTGCTTACTGGTGGGCGAAATGGTGGAAATTGCCTCATAATATCGCCGCACCTGCAGCAATGATTGGGTCAAGTAATTTCTTTGAATTGGCGGTTGCTGTGGCTATTTCTCTTTTTGGTTTACAATCTGGTGCTGCATTGGCTACGGTGGGGGGTGTACTTGTAGAAGTTCCTGTAATGTTGATGCTAGTAAGGATTGCAAATAATACACGAAGCTGGTTTCCGGATACAAAATAATTATAGGGCAAAATTATAATATAAATTTTTAATGAATTATGTAAATATTTTTATCCTTTATTAATTAATTTTTTTCATGCATATAACAAATGCAAAATGGTTTTAAATGATAAATGCATAAACGTAATTTATGGTTCTACAACGTTTTATATTGTTAAAGATTAAATAAAGAGTAATTTTATAACGGATCTTCCCCAGAATTAATAAATTTTTAATAGCTCAATAGCCTGATGGTTATTGAAGAAATCCAGTTTTTAAATTATACGTTCTTATTGCCTACATAAAATTAACACGTAAAGATAAAAGGAACAAATGGGGGAGTGTAGGAAATTTTGTTTGGGAATTGAAAAAGGGGAGGGAGAAATTTACATTTATGTTAGCTTTTCCCTATGCTTTAATCTCAATCTCATATACACATACCAAGCCTCCCAGTCTGACGCTGCTAAATTCAACATCCTACCTATATCTTCTATCACTCTGTTCAATAAATATTTATGCTTCACCACATACCACATTATATAGCTCTGCAAATATTTCGTAGCCACTCCTCTAAATTTATAATTTGTCCATCCGGCAAAATCATTTTCTTTGTCCTTCACTATCGATAATCCATGCTGTCCATACTTCTTGGTTCTTCTAGTAATTATAGTTTTCTCTTTAATACTTTGTGTTTTTAGATTCTTGAATTCTTCATTATCTGGCGAGCAAATAACAGCATTTTTAGATATCCTAGCTAATAAGATTTTATCTATTTGATCTCGTTTCACATAATCTAGACCTGTTAATTTGCAAAGCATGTTGCCACTTCTGTCTATCATAGATAATACAGCTACATTGTGAGTTTTTAGTTCTTGAGCCAGTAGATATTCTTCTAAAGTTTTGTATCTACGCCCTTTCTCCGAATATTTTAATTTTAGCTCATCTATTTCCATAATTCCAAAGAAGTTTACATTATTTTCGAAGCTTCTGAGAGCAGATAGAATGCGATGTCGCCATTCGAAGCTAGTAGGTAGAGAAATACGAAGTTCTTTAGAACATTGACGTAAGGTTTTACCTTCAAGCATTAGACGAATGTAATCCAACATTAATTCTTTTTTGTGTAGGTAATAGACAAAAGTGCCAGTAGTTTCTCGGAAGTTTTTACCACAATTTTTACATTTATACATTTGCTGCCCTTGCTGGTGGCCATTTTTTTTAATATGGATACTTTTGCAATGAGGGCATTGTGGAGAGACGCTTTGAGCTTTTAGATGTTGATAATCTACAACGTCGTTACCTTGGAGTTTCATCTTATTGTAGAGATTATTGAGGAATTCTAAATTGAGCTGTTTGCCTTGAGAGAGGTGCTCTTTGAGGTTTGATACTATGTCTTTCATATATAATAAATTTTTGTTGCAAAGATAATATATTTTTAAAATATTAACCTATATATTTCTAAACTTTTTTAAAATTAACACCCCCCCCTCCCTCACATCCTTCTCTCTCTTATTCATTCTATATTCCCCCCTCCCATTTTATTCATTATTTTATCTATTATATCTAATTCAATAAATTATTAATAATTTTGTATTATGAATTAATTATAAAACATTTTAATTTATGAAATTTGTACATTTGAAGAACTTCTTAATAATTTTTTTCGTTCTATTTGTTTCAGGAAATATTATTTTTGCACAAGATAATATTTATAGAATAAAATTAGTAGTAAATGATTTACCTGTGGATCAGTTATTTACTCTTATTAGTGTGAATGGTAATAATATGGATCCTATTGATAGCACTAAAAGTCAAAATGGTGTTGTAAATTTCATTTATTCTAAACCTCTTGCTAATGGTCAATATTCTATTAGCTGGGAAAATGATAAAAAATATATAGATTTTTTATTTAATAATGAGAAATATATTGAGCTGCATACTTCTCATAATGATCCTATCGCTAATTTAGAAGTTATAGCATCACAAGAGAATAAATATTTTGTTGATTATTTAAAAATGAAAAATCAATTGCTTTATGTTGTCAATTTAGGTGATCAAATATATTCTAAAAATCCTAAAGATCCAAGGTTACAAATGATTATTAATAAAGTAGATAGTTTAAATAATGAGATTAATAATTTTTCTAAAAAAATTCCTCATGATTTATTAGCATATAAAGTAATAAAAGCTACTGTACC
>JAHDSP010000080.1 GCA_018432645.1 Bacteroidales bacterium
CCAATTTCTTTTGAATATAATATCTTTTTATTAGCATTTTTGTCAATTAATATATTTCCTACCCAAATTTCATTAAATTTATATGAAAATAGATTAGCATTTTTTAAAATGAATGACATTAGAAAAATTTGTTTTGCAAAAATATAAAAATAATAATATATGGATGACGACTATGATTTTTTAGATACACTTAATGATGTAGATTTTTTGGATAAACTCCCAGTGGCAGTTAATTATCTAAATTATTTTATTCTAGATGCTGCTACACCTCTGGTGGTAAATACTTTTTTTAATAATATTTTACCTAAAGATAAGTATGCTATCATATATGGTAAAATTTTAGATAATAATTTTTATGTAAATGGCATTTGGCAAAATTCTTTCATTAATTTAAGCTCTAAAAATTATATTTTTTCGATAAATGATACAAATAATGAGGACTTAATTAAAAAAGTAGATATTAATTTTATTAATAGCGATGATTTCCCTCTACCACTCAGCTATAATTATTTTTATTATTTACATTTAAATGTTAAAAGTGATATTATTATTTGTACTGAGCATATAATACCTAAAAATAATATTTATTTTATTAACCAACTCTTTTATATTATAAACAACATTAAAATTACTCTACAACAAGCTTATAAAGATAGATCACAAGACTTTATTGAAAAAATTATAGTTTTAATATCAGACAATGACAATCAGCTTTTAGTAGAAGATCCTTTTGCAGCAACTTATTTAGATATTCCTAATTATATATCTTCTTACGAGAATTTTTACCAAGCTACATCTTCATTTGATGAATATTTTAATATTAAAGTTAAACAGATAGCTTTAGAGAGTACAAATGACAAATTATTATTAAATTATAATAATACTATTGCCTTTATAAATATTTATGAAAATACTACATATAATATTAAATTTCATATAATATGTTTAGAAAATAATAATTATAGATCACAAAATTTATATAATGAATCATTAAATAAATATAAAAATATCTTAGAAAATATACAAAGCGTTTATTATGAAATAACAGATAATGTAATTACAGAAATTTCTCCATCAGTTCATAATTATACAGGATATAGTAGAGATGAACTAATAGGTATGCCATCTGTAATGCTCTTTTATTCTGTCCAAGAAAGAGATGAATATATACGAGAATTGAGAGAAAATAAACAATTAAAAAATCAATTACTTAAGTTAATAAACAAAAAAGGGCAAATAATCTATTGTTTGACAAATTCAAAAATGATAATAGAGAATGATAGTCAGTCTAATCTCACCACAAGACATGAAAAAATCATTGGTTCATTAATGGATATTACAGACATAATAAATTATAAACAAGAATTAGAAAATAGAAATATAGAATTATTAAATTTAATAAATAATGATCTAATAGGCGTTATATATGCTAAAATCAACGGAGAAATAATATTATGTAATACTCTATCTAGACAATATATCTTAGATGATGCTAACGATAAAAGTCATAATTTATTAAAATCAAAAAATTTTAATGATATTATTGATTTTAATGAGCTTGTAGAAATTTTAAACAATAACAACAAATTTTATAAATTAATTTCAATAAACAGAAATAATAAAACAAATGATTATGATTTGCAAGCTACAATGATACAGCTTCCACATTCTAATGAAAAACGAATTTTGATTTTCATTACTGACATTACAGAAAAAATACAAATTAATAAAGAATTAAATGAAATAACCCTGAATTTTAAAGATATTATTGATAATATTCAAGAACCATTATTCATTTATGATGAGCAAGGAATTCTACTATACGCCAATCCTAAATTTTATAAATATCTCAAATA
>JAHDSP010000312.1 GCA_018432645.1 Bacteroidales bacterium
AGATTTATGAATTTTTATGGGGACAGGTTGTAATCCATAAAAAGGAGCATTTAATTTTTCGATCAGTTCTGCATCAGGAATATATTGAATTTTATTATCTATATTTACAAATGATCCCCATTCATTATATTTAGGACTAATAAAATCAGAAGTATCTAATTCTTCATTAGCAATAAAATCAATAGAATAGTATGGCGGATAAATGAGCATAGAATCATAATGCACTTTAGCCTCATTATAAACTAAATTAAGCTTACCAAAAGGAATATTTACAAATCCTTGTTTTTTGATTAATTCTATGATATCATCCATTATAAAAAAACAAAGAAGACTTATAAAAAATGATTTGTCTTCAATAAAAAATTAAAAATAATTATTTTTTCTTACCTTTGAATTCATCAGAGACTGTTAATTTTTTGCGACCTTTTTGTCTGCGACGAGCTAAAACTTTTCGTCCATCTTTTGATGACATTCTCTCTCTAAAACCATGTTTATTTCTACGTTTTCTTCTAGATGGTTGATATGTTCTTTTCATAATTCATTAGATTTTAATTTGCAAAATTAAATAAAAATTTTCAAAAAAAAATTAAAGAATATTAAAAAAGAGTAAGAAATAGTTAAATATAATAAAGTTATTAGCTTTATTTAAAAAAATTTTTGAAAAAATTTAGGGAAAAATATGTAAAAGAATTTCTTAAATAGATAATCCTAATTTTAAAATATCAATTTAAATACTAAAAATAGATTAATTTCGTAATTAAAAGTAAATTTTATAATAATTAATTATGGATAATGAAATTGACATAGCTACGCTAAACCAAAAAATCGAAACAGCTAGTAGTTTTATTGATTTGATACAAATAGAGCTAAATAAAGTAATTATTGGGCAAAAACACATGACAGATTGCTTGATAATGGCATTATTAACTAAAGGGCATATACTTTTAGAAGGAGTGCCAGGATTAGCTAAAACCTTAAGTATCAAATCTTTAGCAGCAACTATTCAAGGATCATTTAGCCGAATACAGTTTACACCAGATCTTTTACCAGCAGATTTAATCGGTACAATGATATTTAGTCCACGTTCAGAGGAATTTCAGGTAAGACAAGGTCCAATATTTGCCAATTTCATCTTAGCAGATGAAATTAATAGAGCACCAGCAAAAGTGCAAAGTGCATTATTAGAAGCAATGCAAGAAAGGCAAGTAACAATTGGTAATGAGACATATGTTTTACCTAATCCATTTATAGTGATGGCTACAGAAAATCCCCTCGAGCAAGAGGGTACATACCCATTACCAGAGGCACAGGTAGATCGTTTCATGATGAAAGTCATAGTAGATTATCCGCAAAAAAATGAATTGAAATATATCATAGACTTAAATCTAAAAGAACAATTCCCTACAATTAATGCTGTCGCTAATTCAGAACAAATATTGAATGCTCAAAAATTAGTCCTAGATGTTTATATGGATGAAAAAATTCGTAACTACATTATAGATATCAATTATGCCACTATACAGCCTGATGCATACAGATTACCACAATATAAAAATATGGTTCGCTATGGAGCCTCTCCCAGAGCTAGCATATATATGGCCTTAGCAGCTAAAGCATATGCATTCATCCATCGTCGTGGATATGTGATACCAGAAGATGTGAGAGCTATTGCTTTTGACGTGTTACGTCATAGAATAGGTATGACTTATGAAGCTGAAGCAGAAAATATAAGTTCAGATCAATTCATCGCAGACATATTAAATGTAATAGAAGTGCCATGAGCATAAAAGTAGAAGATTTAAGAAAAAAAGTTAGACATATATCCATAACAGCTCGCAAACTATCTAATCAAATGTTTGCAGGGCAATATCAAAGTGCTTTTAAAGGGAAAGGAATGGCTTATAGCGATTTGAGAGAATATGTTTATGGTGATGATATACGAGATATTGAATGGAATGTAACTGCTAGACATAACCACCCTTACATCAAAGTATATCAAGAAGAGCGTGAGCTCACTTTAATTTTTATGATTGACGTTAGTCGTTCTACAATTTTCGGAAGTACTGCCAAAATGAAAAATGAATTAATTTCCGAAATTGCTGGCATATTAGCTTTCTCTGCACTTAAAAATAATGACCGCATTGGCGTTATACTATTCTCGGATATAATAGAAAAGTTTATTCCTCCCAAAAAAGGACTTTCTCATATCTTAGCTATTATCAGAGAAATATTAGCTTATGAACCTAAAAGCTCAAAAACAAATATTAAAAATGCATTAGAATACCTAAATCATGTAATACCCAAACGTAGTATAGTTTTTTTAATATCAGATTTTTATGATACTCAATATGATTTAGCTATGGGCATAACTAATAGAAAACATGATTTTATTTGCATTCAAATCGTAGACAATTTAGAATTAACTCCTCCAGACAATGGTTTCGTAATAACATATGATCCAGAATCTGATAAGTTTTTCCCTGTAGATCTCAGTGATAAAAAATTTCAAAAAGCTTGGATGGATGTTTATCAAGTGCATCATAACTATTTAGAAAAAACTTGCAAAAAACATAATATCGATTTCCTAACTATAGATACCCAGTTAGACTACATCCCATTGCTCACATCACTGTTTAAAAAAAGAGAAAAAAGATTAGTTTAATTTTTTAATTATTCATTATGACTAGATTAAATTTTACTTTAAAAAAAATATTCCTTTTAATCGCTTTATTATTTGTCGCACCTTTTATAAAAGCACAAAATATTGAATTAGAGCAAAGAATTACTATTTCGAAAGATACTATTTATCTAGGTGAAATTTCAAATATTAAAATAAATATTAAATCATTAAACTACGCAATAGATTCTATAAGCTCAAAATTTACTAAAAAAATTCCTAGTAAAATACATATATATAAAGAAAGACCTTGGTCTAAAATAAATGATCAAATATGGGAGAAACAATTATTTATTACGGGATTTGACTCAGGCAAATTTATATTACCCCCAATTGACATTGAAATTTTGTATAAGAATAAACAAAAAACGACAAAACTAAATATTGATAGCATAGCTTTAAACGTAATACCTATGCCGATAGATACTTCACAAGCCTTTAAACCAATAAAAGATATTTATGATATTGCAGAGCCACCTTCGCAGAGTAAATGGTGGATATGGCTTTTGATAGTTGTAGCTATAATAATTTTAATTATTATCATAATTGTAATTAATAAAAATAAAAAAAAGAAGAAGTCAATTGAAGCATATAAATATAACCCGTACATTTCGCCAATTGAAGAAGTTAAGCAATCATTACAACAGCTAAAAGATAATAATAGCATTACACAAATGAATGCAAAAGAGTATTATACAATACTTACCGATGTATTACGTAGATTTTTATTTAGATTGTATAATATAAATTCATTCGAAATGCTCTCATCTGAACTATTTATAGAGATGCATAAATACTGCAATGCAAAAGATTTATTAACAAAATTACAGGTCTTTTTAAATACATCTGACTTAACAAAATTTGCAAAATATTCTCCTACAATAGAAGAAAGATTTAGAGATTATGAATTTTGTGAAAAATTTACTCAATATCTGTGGGAACAAGAGCAATTAAAGAATCAACAACATGAATAATCTAATAATACAATATCCATACGTTCTATTACTATTATTAATCATTCCAGTATTGTGGTGGTGGAATATAAAAAAACGTTCTTATAAAAAATATAATTACATAAATTGGCCACATATCAATGCTCTACCATTAAAATCAAAAAGTTTTAGAGTAATTTTATTCCAATTACTACCATATTTCAGGTTATTAGCACTCACATTTATAATAATTGCTATGAGTAGGCCACAATTAAAGAATGTATCCTCATCAGTAGATCACGAAGGTATAGATATAGTGATAGCTAACGATATATCTGGAAGTATGCTAGCTCAAGACTTTAGACCTAATAGACTGGAAGCA
>JAHDSP010000253.1 GCA_018432645.1 Bacteroidales bacterium
AATATTATTTTTAGCCCAAAAACTATTATAGAGTTAGTGATTTACTTTAGTAATCCTAAAATAGGTTTCGTAGATAGTAGAATAATAAATATAAATGAAAGTACGGACGGTATCACATTGCCAGAGCAACAATATATTTCACTAGAATCAAAAATCAAAGAATATGAAGGGTGCATTTGGGGAAAAACAATGGGATCATTTGGTGGTTGCTATGCTATGCGAAAAGATTTATTCTCGCCTATACCAGAAGATAAGTTGATCATGGACGATCTTTATATTTGCTTAAATATTTTAAAAAATAATTTTTGGGGAATATATGCTCGTGATGCTGTGGTCTATGAAAAAACAACTGCAGACATGAAAATAGAGTATAATCGAAAAATACGCATAGCTGCTGGTGCTATACAAAATTTATTTATTTTTTCTTCTATTTTATTGAAATTTAATGCATTGAGTTTTTGTTTTTTTTCTCATAAAGTCTTACGTTGGTTTGGTCCATTTTTTTTAATAATAATAATTTTATTTTCAATTATTATAGCTACTACGGGTAATTGGTTGTATATTTTACTATCTAGCATTATAATTCTCAGTATTTTGATTACTTTATTTGACAGATTTATTCTGTATCCACGCAATAAAATTTTAAAACTTTTCAGATTTATAACACATTTTTACCTTGCTAATTTAGCAACATTGATGGGATGGATTAGAGTGGTTAAAGGTACTAAAAATAGTATCTGGACACCAACTCCAAGGGTATAATAAAAATCAACAGTTCTAATGTTTTATATGGGTAAATTATTAAGGTTAATTTTTAATTGTCCAATTGTTTTATTAATCCGCAAATGAGACGGGGAGAAAAGGAGATAAGTGATAAGTGATAAATTATATAAAGAAGTTTTTATAAGCTAATTATTGAAAAAACCAAGCTTTATCTACTCAAAACGTCATAGAACCATCTTTCCCTACAAGCTCTTAAAATAAAGACATTGTGAGCCCTAATGATAATGTATGCATATTTTTAGATACATTGCTTACAAATACTGATGATAGATTATAATTGATACTTAAGTTAATTATTTTATAGCCTATCCTCATATATACACCATAATAGTATTTTTCTAAATTATCTATGTTATATATTTTTTGTTTAAAATCTGCGTTTATTTGTTTTAAATGATCAGTAATTTTAATTCCAAAAAATCCACCTAATGCTAGGCGAAAAGTATTTTCTCCTTTTGAGGTATATGAAAACTCTACAGGTAAATAGATATATGGCAAAACTAATTTTTGCTTTTTATAAGTATTTTGTGGATTAAAGTAAAAAATCGTATCTTGAGAAATCAAATCACTTTGAAATCTTATATTATCTATTTTCATACCTAAACCACAAGCTATAGCAAATTGACTATTGCCCAGCATAATTGGATAAATATAATTAATTGCAAAAGATGGTTGAAAATCATTCAAAGTCATACTATCTCTTTGAGATTTATCCATATCTAACCAAAAATTCTGATAAAAGGAAACAAAGAACTTTTGTGGTTTGGAGCTTAATTGCGGTTCTATAGCCAAATCAGGTTCTACAAACGTCGTATCTATTTGTGAAGATAATTTCATAATACTTGCACTGACTATAAATAATATTAAAAATGTTTTTTTCATAATATATTTTTTTACAAAGTTAATAGATAAATTTATTATTAAAAATTTAGAATTTTAAATGAAGTAAAATCAGTATTATTAAATATATCAATGAGATACACACCTTTATTATAATTATTCATATCTAATACATATTGCTGCATATTCGATGGTATCTGGTCAGTAAATACATCTCTACCCTGCATATCTAGTATTTTAATAGACATATCAGTATTTAAAGGATTAATAAAATTGATATATAATTTATTATCAATCATATAGTAATTAATAGGAAGAGAATAATCATTTATAGACAGAGTATTATCTACAATGAATTTAGAAATAATTGGCAAATGATCACTATTCCCGTACAAAGCCTCTAAAACATTTGATGGGACAGTAGTATTAGTAGGACTATCTAACAACCCTTTATTAAAATGTTGCCCATCTTGTCCAAGTGTTGTGTAAGAATTAGCAAGATATTTAAATCCTTTATCACCAGTTATAGTATTGATATTCCCTAAGATAAAATCGAATCTATCATCTAATCCTCCTCCGCTAAAACAATCTGAAGTAGTATGTGTAGACTGAGTATGATATGGAGAGAAATATGCATTATTTGACCAATCACCATATTTATTAATAAAATCATAAAATCTAATATTAGCATTGGGGTGATTAGTCAGTTGTTGATATGCTCCTTCTGACGAACTATAAAGATTAAAATCACCCATAACCAAATAATTTGTGTTTTCATTAAAATTATTTAAGAAATTCATTAAGGTTTGTGCCATAGCAGTTCTATCAGAGGCATCAGTATCTGTATTGCCCGCCTTCAAATGCATAACTATACAAGTGAGATATACAGTATCTCCATTTTGTAATGCATCATTTTCAAAATAAAAAGTGTAAATATTAATATCTCTATATGTGGTAGGCAAAGAAGCCCAAAAAGAAAGAGTCAATTTTCTACTATCATAATATAGCATATTTATTATGGAGCTTCCAGAATAGTTAGATTTAGGTGTTTTAGCATAATAATTTCTACCATTTTGATTTAATACATTATTTTTAAATCCATCAATATAAGTGTCATCTGGGGCTATCTCTACTACACCTAATATATCTGGTAAGGTATAATCAATAATTGTTTTTAAATATTCATTTTTATTACTTACATTATTATTACTTGGAGTACAATAGTATGTGTAATTGCCATAATTTAATAAATTATAAGTCATCACTTTAATAGTATCTTGACTATAAACAATATAATATAGCAGTGATAAAACTATTATTGAAATTATTTTTTTCATAATAGAAAATTAATTAAACAAAATTACAAATTCTAAAAAATGTTGAATAAACATTGATGTAATTTCTTAAGCTAATTTAGTGGTAAAAAGTCTTTATTTAAAAAAACATTTACGTCTTTTACTGTTTTTTGAACAAAATCAAAATCATGGCCATAGTTATTATAAATAGTTTTTATATAAAATTTATTTTTATTTTCTAAGACTTCAGCAAGAGTATCTGACTGAATAGCAGAAATCACATCGTCATTCTGCCCATGTAATATTAAAACAGGAATATTTAATTTATCAATATTTCTTAAAAGATTATCTTTACCTTCCCATCTCTCAGGAAATTGCTGATATGAACCAAAATACATAGTCAGAATATTATCTTCTGGTACAAGAGTTTGATCATATTCACCAGATATCAGTACTAATCTGCTAAAGATATTTTCTGTATTCTCAGCTATTGCTAGAGCACCTCTAGCTCCCATCGAATAACCTATTAAATAATTATTATGTGAGCTATTCAAAATATATAT
>JAHDSP010000167.1 GCA_018432645.1 Bacteroidales bacterium
TGCAACGGTAGTTTTGTACTCCGCTTTGCAAACCATTTTTAATTACATGACTACTATTGCAATCTGGACAAAGTACACCAGTAGACATTGCCTTAATTTCTTGGTAATCGACTACATCTTTGCCTTTCTCGATCATCTCATTATAGAGATTGTCGTATAATTCGCGTGTCTCCTCTTTGCTAAGAGCGAAGACTTCTGTTGGATTTTCAAATAGTTTCTTCATATGTAAAAAATTTTTGCAAATATATAAAGTATTTTTAACTATAAAACTTGATAATATATAAAATAATTTTATAATACAAGTATAGAAACTCTTACCAACAGCTTCTATACTTGTATCCCTATAAATCTTAACTTTTTACCATTAAAAAATTTTTTATTATCTCTCGTCTAATTTTCTATAACAATAGCACCGAATCTCTGTATTTTAAAAATTTATAACATTGATTATTATCAATTCTTTTATTTTTTGCTGTGTTTTTTATATTTTTGCAAAATTATTAAAAATACTATCTTTTATGTTTAAAAAGATATTTTTCTTTTTATTGATTCCTATTTTTATATTTGGACAGGAACCTGTTACATGGAGTTATGAAGTTAAAAAAATTTCTACAGATGAAGCAAATATTATTTTTAATGCTTCTATAGAAAATGGTTGGTGCTTATATTCATTAAAAACTAAAGGTGCTCTACCTGGAGAGTTTATTTTTGAAGAAAATCCTGCTTATAAATTGATAGGTAATACTACTGAATCACCTAACCCAAAATCAAAATATGAGCCAGAGTTAGGAGCTACTACTACTTTTTTTGAAGGTGAAGCTACTTTTACTCAAAAAATTAAAATTTTAAAACCAGAAAAATTTAATATTGAAGTATATTATTCAGGTCAAGCGTGTTTACATGATGGTATGTGTGTAATGGTAAAAAAAGATTTTGCTATACCTATTGATGGATCTCAATATACACCTCAGCTCTCCAATATTCCTATACCTGAAAATGACACTAATGAACAGAATAATTTACTTACAAACGTAGATTCAAATAAATTAAATAATAGAATAGATACTTCTAAATATACAAAAATATTTGGTATAAATCCGTTAGATTCAGCTTTGCAAGCTTACAATGAGCAATATTTAGTCGAAAAATCTCAAAGCAAAACTTCTGATAGATCTCTATGGGGCATTTTCCTTGCTGGTCTTTTAGGTGGATTAATAGCACTAGTTACCCCATGCGTATGGCCGATGATACCGCTTACTGTTAGCTTTTTTATTAAAAGAAATAAAAAGAAAGGTATCAAAGATGCTACTATTTATGGTCTCTCTATTGTCATTATTTATGTATCTTTAGGGCTTTTAATAACCTTGATTTTCGGTGCTAATGCTTTAAATGCTTTATCTACTAATCCATGGTTTAATTTATTTTTCTTCTTATTATTATTGGTCTTTGCTATAGCTTTTTTTGGAGGTTTTGATTTGACCTTACCTAGTTCTTGGGTTAATGCAATGGATAGAAGGGCAGAAAAAGCTACAGGATTATTTAGTATCTTTTTCATGGCTTTCACTCTAGTACTTGTGTCGTTTAGTTGTACTGGACCTATAATAGGAACTTTACTCGTAGAAGCTATTACTGAGGGATACTTGGCACCATTTATTGGTATGTTGGGATTTTCTATAGCTTTAGCTTTGCCATTTACTATTTTTGCTTTATTTCCACAATTGATTTCTAATTTGCCTAAATCTGGTGGATGGATGAACACTGTAAAAGTTACTCTTGGTTTTATTGAGTTATTTTTTGCTTTTAAATTTTTATCTGTAGCCGATTTAGCTAGTCATTGGGGTATTTTAGATAGAGAAATTTTTATAGTTATTTGGGTAGCTATAGCTTTTATTATGGGTTTATATTTCCTTGACGTTATCAGATTCAAAGGGGAAGAAAAAAAACAACATTTGAGTGTGATAAGATTTTTCTTGGCGCTTATTTCTTTTGCATTTACTTTTTATCTAATCCCAGGACTTTGGGGAGCTCCTTTAAAAGGTGTATCAGCTTTTCTACCGCCTATTTATACTCAAGATTTTAATATGAATGAGCAACATGTGAAAGCCGATTACAAAGATTTAACTCCTGCTATTGAGTTTGCTCGCAACGTTAATAAACCTCTATTGATAGATTTTAGTGGGTATGGTTGCGTTAATTGTAGAGAAATGGAAGCTAGTGTATGGACAGACCCTAAGGTCAAAGATTTCCTTGAAAACAATTTTGTCCTGGTATCTCTTTATGTTGATGACAAAACATTACTTTCTCCTGAGCAAAGCATTACTATTGAAGATGGGAATGTCAAAACGAAACTACGCACTGTAGGTGATAAATGGAGCTTCTTAGAATTTTCTTTAGTTAAAAGGCAATCTCAACCTATGTACGTTATTATAGATCATAATGGTAGAATATTAAATGAGTTGTATGGTTATAATAAAAATCCTAACGAATTCCTTGAGTGGTTACAAGAAGGTTTAGAAAAATATAATCTTTCTAATAGATAATATTTTATTTTTTATTTATTTTTAATGATTTTTTCGTAAATTATGTATGATGATAATGAAATTACAGAAGTTAATGATGAATTTTATGAACATTATAAAATAGAGGTTGATCCTGGACAATCTCTAATGCGCATAGATAAATTTTTAACTCAAAAAATCGAAAGTATTAGTAGAACAAAAATACAAAATGCTGCTGATGCAGGTTGTATTTTAGTGAATGATATTCCCAAGAAACCTAATTACAAAGTAAAGCCTGGCGATGTTATTCGTGTAATGCTACCTAATCCACCTGCTCCTAGTGAAGTTTTTCCTGAGCCTATGGATTTAAATATTGTTTACGAAGATGAGGATGTAATAATTATTAACAAACCTGCAGGTATTGTTGTGCATCCAGGTTATAATAATTATACTGGCACTTTGCTTAATGGCCTTCTTTATTATTTCCAGAATGTTCTTAATATTGATCAATTTCCACTTTTATTACATAGAATTGATAAAAATACAACTGGATTATTAGTGATTGCTAAAAATGAATTTGCACAGCAATTTATTTCTAAACAATTTTTTGAACATACTGTCAGTAGAACATATATTGCTATTGTCTGGGGTGATTTAGAAAATGACGAAGGAGAAATTACTGGTTATTTATCACGTGATTCTAAAGATAGAAGGATAATGGCTCTCAGTAGTAATGAGAATAAAGGTAAGTATAGCCACACAAAATATAAAGTTCTCGAACGTTATGGCTTCGCCACTCTTATAGAATGTAAACTTTTCACTGGTCGCACTCATCAAATTCGCGCTCATATGAAAGCTATAGGTCATCCACTCTTTAATGACAAAGATTATGGCGGCGATAATATCATTTACATGAATTTCGGCGGTAATTTTAAACAATTTATTTCAAATTCATTCAAAATCTGTCAACGACAAGCTTTGCATGCTAAAACTCTTGGATTTATCCATCCTAAAAATAATGAAGAAATATTTTTTGATAGCAACTTACCCGAAGATTTAGCCGAATTAATTGAAAAATTTAGAGCTTATACTAATGCATATAATATTTTATAATAAATTTGGTTATATAACGTTTATTGGCATAACTTTTGAGAAAATAAAATTAGAAAAATAAAATTGTATATATTATGAATTATGTTAAAACAGCTTTTTTATTAGGTTTGATGTTTGCTCTGTTTATGGGAGTAGGTTATTTAATTGGTGGAGAGAGTGGCATGATTATAGCATTTTTTATTGCTTTATTGATGAATGGAATTTCATTTTTTTATTCTGACAAAATAGCATTATCTATGTTTAAAGCTAAAGAAGTTAGCGAAGCAGAAGCTCCACAATTACATAGAATAGTAGATGAATTAGCTGCAGAAGCTGGCATCCCAAAACCCAAAGTATATATTTCTAACATTAATATACCAAATGCCTTCGCTACTGGTCGTAATCCAAAACATGGTGTTGTGGCAGTTACTAAAGGATTGCTCGATTTATTAGATCGAAATGAAATAAAAGGTGTATTAGGACACGAAATAGCTCATATTGCCAATAGAGATATTCTTATTTCTTCTTTGGCAGCCGTTATTGCTAGTGCTATTTCTATGCTGGCTCGCTTAGCGTATTTTGCTAATATTTTTGGTGGAAATAGAGATGGTGGTGGCATAGGTAATCTGCTCGCTACATTAATAATGATAATATTGACACCTATTATAGCTATGATAATTCAATTAGCTATTTCTCGTACTAGAGAATATGCTGCCGATGAAAAAGGTGCTAAACTCGCTAGAAATCCTCTTTATTTAGCTAATGCTCTTAAAAAAATGAATTCTTTTGCTAAAGCTAAACCTGCAACAGAAGAGGATATCAATCCTTCTGCTACTCACATGCTTATTATAAACCCATTCAAAAAAGGTGGTCTGCAAGCTCTCTTTTCTACTCACCCTCCTATTGAGAAAAGAATAGAAAAATTAGAATCTATGGCCTTGTGATTTTATTTGTTTATTTCTTAATTATACTATAAGCTTAGAATATGTGAGTTGTCATATATTTATCTGATATTTATTTTCTAAAATTTTATTAAATTTGTAATAAAAAATGCGTCCATACATATTAATATTCTTGCTAATAGCATTATTGAATCCAGCTATTGCTCAGAAAAAAACAAAAATTACATCTACATATCCTGATGGACAAATCAAAGAAAAGGGAACAATATTATTGCCTGATAGCACTCGTGTAGGTAAATGGACTTTCTATTATCATAATGGACAGCTATCTATGGAGGGAGAGTATGATAATAGTGGTCTCGAGATAGGTACTTGGAAACAATATTATCCTAATGGCGATATTTACATTATTGAAGAAAAAGACAATGGCCCTATAAAAGCTTATTATCAATATCCTGATTCTCTGAAAATGACTGGACAGATCAAAAATCGTAAACCTGATGGCGAGTGGATTATTTATTATGAAAATGGAAATATTCAAAGTAAACAATTTTTCTCTGAAGGCAAAATGACTGGACAATGGGAATACTATTTTGATAATGGTAAATTATGGAAAATCATTAGTCCTGAGACTGGTCCAGTGATTATTTATGATTCATTAGGTAATAAACTAGAAGAATGGTACGTTGTAAATGGACAAATGGATGGTGAGCATAAAACCTATACCACTCAGGGAACTTTGATTTCAAAGATTACTTATAAAAATGGCAAAAAAGATGGTATATATGAGCTCTATCATGGCAATGGGCAAAAAGCTTTAGAAGGATTTTATCAAGATGATAAAAAAATTGGCGTTTGGAAATACTATTATCCCAATGGTAAACTAGCAAAAGAAGAAAATCAAGAGTCTGGTCCATGCTATTCGTGGTATGAAAATGGAAATATTAAAGAACAGTACAACCACCTAAATGGTAAAAAACAAGGTTTATATATTAGCTATCACATTAATGGCAAAGTAAAAGATAGTATTTATTATGAAAATGGACTGCGTCAAGGCAAAGCAGTTTCGTATTACGATAATGAGAACAAAGAATTTGAAGGATATTATATAAATGATAGCCTAAATGGATACTGTCGCTGGTGGTATCCAAACGGTTTTATGGAAATGGAAGGCAAAATCATCAATGAAAAGCATGATAGCCTTTGGAGATTTTATCATTCTACAGGTAAGCTAGGCAGTATAGGTATGTTTGTGAATGATAAACCTGATGGTAAATGGACTTACTATTATGAAACTGGGGAAAAATGGAGAGAAGGTTATTACAAAAATGGCTTAAGAGAAGGTAAATGGGTGGCATGGTATGAATCTGGGAAAAAACAAAGAGAAGGGAATTTTGTAAATGATAAAGAAGATGGATATTGGGTTACATGGTACGAAAATGGTAAAGTGCAGCACGAGGGATATTTCAAAAATGGATTGATGAATGGACCATGGAACGGCTACTATCCTGATGGCTCATTGAAATATCAAACTAATTATACTGATAATGTGAAAAATGGTTCTGATGTTTTTTATCTACCTAACGGCAATAAATTATATGATGGTACATACAAAATGGGATTAAAAGATGGTTACTGGATAGAATATAGTGACAATGGTAAACCCGTTTCTGAGGGAATGTATAAAAATGAAAAGCAAGAAGGATTATGGAAGTTTTATAACCAATATGGAGGATTAGCAAGAGAACAGTACTTTAAAAATGGTTTCCCTGATGGTAAATTTGTAGAATATCATCCTAATCATCAAATAGCTACTATTGGATATTACAAAAATACCGCTAAAGTTGGTGAATGGACTCTTTACGATCAAAATGGTAAAATCATTGCTAAAATGTTTTTTGATAGTAATGGTAATCTATTAAAGAAAACGATACCATCTCCATAGTTAAAAAAATTAAAAAGAATAATATTTTTTTAAGTAAAAAAAATAACTTACTTTTGCAAAAAGTAAAAAAATATATATTTTATGAAAAGAAATGTATTGATCCTCGGTGCAGCAGGACGTGATTTTCACAATTTTAATGTTTATTACAGAGACAATGAAAATTTTAATGTTGTTGCTTTCACAGCTGCACAAATTCCTGATATCGATGATAGGAAATATCCAGCAGAGCTAGCAGGTAAATTATATCCTGATGGTATTCCTATATTTTCTGAGTCAGATGTTCCTAAATTAATAAAAGAATTAAATGTACATGATGTAGTTTTGTCGTACAGTGATTTGCCCTACAATAGAGTAATGCACTTATCTGCAATAGCAAATGCTAATGGTGCAAATTTTGTTCTATTAGGACCTAATGATACTATGGTTAAATCTGTAAAACCTGTTATAGCAGTTTGTGCTGTGAGGACTGGATGTGGCAAAAGCCA
>JAHDSP010000382.1 GCA_018432645.1 Bacteroidales bacterium
AATAATATAGCTAGTGGATTAGGATACGCAGGTAATGGGGAATATGTAATATTTTTTGCCATTATAGCTGGAACAGATGCGATATCTAGCATTCCATTTGCTTATTTAAGAAGTAAAGGTAAAGCAATCACTTTTGCTACCATCCGTATTGTAAGTATAATTATAAATGTTTTTCTAAATATTTTATTTTTAGTTATCATCCCTAATTTATATAATAATCATCCAGATTTACAAAATTTTTTATCAATATTTACAAATGGCACACCATGGATAGGATATATTTTTGTAGCCAATTTGATAACAAGTTTATTAAATTTAATACTGTTATTCCCATATTATAAACGTGTGAAGCTACGTATAGATAAGCATTTATGGGTTATTATGCTTAAATATGCATTGCCATTATTGATTTTAGGACTTTCTGGTATATTAAATAATAATATTGATAGAATATTACTAAAAAATTTATTACCTCCAGATATAGCAATGCATCAAATGGGAGTTTATGGGATGGTATTTAAATTTTCTGTAATTATGAGTCTAGCATTGCAAGCTTTTCGCTATGCAGCAGATCCATTTTTTTTCGAACAATCATCAGAACAAGATGCCAAAAAAACTTATGCAAGAGTAATGAATTATTTTGTTATTACTCTAGTTCTCATCTATGCTCTTACAATGTTAAATATGGATTATGTAAAATATTTTGTTGGTGAATCATATTTCGAAGGTCTACCGGTAGTGAATATTTTATTGCTTAGTCAATTATTTTTAGGTATTTTTTATAATTTGAGTATTTGGTATAAACTAACTGATAAAACTCTTTTGGGAGCTTTAGTGAGTATAACTGGCACAGCAATTTTAATAATTTTAAATATTATTTTGATACCTAAGATTGGCTATGTAGGTAGTGCTTGGGCTAATCTAATATGTAATTTTACTATTGCATTAGCTAGTTATTTGCTTTCACAAAAATATTATCCAGTTCCTTATGAACTTACTAAACTAATTATTTATATTATTTCTGGTATCTTAATTGTTTTAATAGGATCATTTATACCAACTATAGATAATCATTTACTAAACATTTTAGCTCATAATAGTTTGTTATTAATATATATACCAATTATTTATTATTTGGAACCAGGTTTTTTCAAGTTTGTCAAAAATGCATTGAAAAAAAAATAAACATTATTTGTATTTACCTATTTATAAACGACATCTATCATTAATAAATGCAAGATTAATATGTTTAATGCAGAATTAAGATTTTATTTCAAATTTATACAAAATATTTATATTATCAAAATATTTTATAATTTTGCAAAATAAAAAATAGATTATGTCTAAAAAAATAATGTTGCTAGTGATGATAAGCTTATTGATGATAAGTTTATCAAAAGCACAAACAACCTACGATACAATAGATGTCAATTTAGATTATATAGAACCGTTAATCACAGTACCTAATGCATTTACACCAAATGGTGATGGACTAAATGATTATTTTTATCCTTTCATTTATTATAATTATCCGATTATTAAATATGAATTGAGAATATTTAGCATTAATGGGCAACAAGTATTCTATACTACTGATCCATATGCTAGATGGGGCGGCGATCAAGCAGATATGGCAACTATTCATAATTATTCAAAATCTTTTGTATATAATTTGTATGTTCAATTCAGCAATGGAGTAAGTAAAAAGTTAAGAGGTAGCTTTTTATTGCTTATAATATGAAAAAAATTGGAAAAGGATTTTTTCATATTTCAATATCTGAATGGAAAGGTATTTTCGTTTTAGCTATTTTAATTTTTTTCATTTCCTTTATCCCACTGACTATTGACATATTTTATAAACCCAAAATAAAAGATTTTAATAAATTAGACAGCTTAGCAACAGAATTACAAAATAATAGAGCATTAGCATTAGAAGATAAAAAAAATAGATCTTCAGAAATTTATGATAATTGGAATATCAACTCTATAGACCCTTTCCCTTTTAATCCAAATACAATTAGTGCTCAAGAATTTAAAAACATGGGATTTACTGACAAACAAACACAAAGTTTTATTAATTATAGAAGTGCAGGAGCTAAATTTTATACAAAAAAAGATTTCAAAAGATTATATTTTATAAATGATGAAATATATGAATTATTATCATCATATATTCTTTTGCCAGATAGCATTATTGCATCTAAACAAAGTAAAAAAATAAAAGAACAAATAACAGTAGAGCTCAATACTGTGGATAGTATCAATTTAATAAAAGTGCCTGGCATAGGTGGTTATAGAGCAAAAAAAATCTTAGAATTAAGAAATAAATTAGGTGGCTTTACTGACTATGATCAATTAAAAATGATATATGGCTTTAATGACTCTTTAATAGAAACATTAAAACCTTATATAAATATAAATCCTTATATAATTAAAAAAATTAATATTAACAAAGCAAGTATCAAAGAATTAGCACGTCATCCATATATTGGCTACAATTTATCAATTTCTATTTATAACTTTAGACAAAATCATGGTAATTACAACTCTATAGAAGATTTAAAAAAATTGAAGTTGATAAATGATAGTATATATAATAAGATATTACCATATATTACTGTTGAATAAAACGTGAATATTTCAGAGTATAAAAGTTGTCGAAAAAGGATAATAAGGTATAATGGAATATTATCATTTTGGTGTTTTAATATTTCAAGTAAAATAAAATAATTTATATATTTGCAAAAAAATTATTATTATGTATAAAATATTTGAAAATCCAACTAAAATATTCACCCTTACCAAAGAAGGTACACGTGAATTATACGATAATCTCTATAATGAGATGATCGAAAAAGGCAAAGATGTAGTCGATTACCAAGAAATTAAGGCAATGTCTACTGGTGTACTTTGTCCAGATTGCAATAGCAGCCATGTAATAAAAAATGGTTTACAAAGTGGAGTTCAAAATTACCGTTGCAAAACCTGTGGTAGGCAATTCAGAGTTACCACAGGCACTTTTATGTACGGTGTTCATGAAAAGGGCAAAATGCTCGAATATATCAAATGTATGAGTGCTGGCATGAGCTTGAGAGAGTGTGCTAGAATTGTGCATATTAGTCTCACAACAAGCTTCTTTTGGAGACATAGAATACTTTGT
>JAHDSP010000241.1 GCA_018432645.1 Bacteroidales bacterium
AGTGATAAACCAGTAGAAGATGAAAAAATAATAAAATGTTTACAAGCTGTACATTTGGCACCATCAGCATGCAATGCTCAACCATGGAAATTTATTATTGTCAATGATCAGAATCTCAAAAATCAGATAGCTTATGCCACATCTAAAAATATTTTACCAATGAATCATTTTACTAAACAAGCTCCAATTCATGTAATAGTAATAATGGAGAGACCAAATATCTCATCAGCTATAGGCTCTGCCTTAAAAAATAAACCATATAATTTGATAGACATTGGTATAGCTACGGCTCATTTTTGCTTACAAGCAACAGAATTAGGGTTAGGTACTTGTATTGTTGGTTGGTTTAATGAAAAAAAAGTACGTTCATTGCTCAATATTCCTTCATCTAGTAGGCCTGTGCTTATTATCACCGTAGGTTATCCTAAAAATGATGAAATTCCAAAGAAAAAAAGAAAACCTTTCGAAAAAATATATAATTATAATCGATATTAGAGCTTGATAAAATTTTATTTAAATTATTATTTTTTGGGTATGTAACGGATTTTCCCCAGAATTAATAATTTTTTAATAGCTCAATAGCCTGATGGTTATTGAGGTAATCAAGTTTTTTAATTATTTGAACTTATTGCCTACATATTTTTCTAGTAATTTCATGTTTAATCTTTTTAATATTATTAGGGAAGATCCGTTAAAAATAGTTGAAAGTTCTTTTAAAAATAGTTGTAATATATTGCTTAAACCCTTAAACTTCTATACTCGTCAACTAATCAACCCATTAATGATATACAGCGAATAATTTTTGAGAAATGCCATTTTCATTGATTATCTGCAATAAATATGTCCCATTAGTAAGTTTAGATACATCTAATGTCATTTTATCAGATGAAAAATCTAAATTAATTATCTGTCGTCCATCCAATGAATAGACTCTAAGAGATGATCTAGTAATTTTAGATAATTCTATTGTGATAAAATCTGATGTAGGATTTGGATACATATTGAAATCATTTGAATATACATCAATGTTATTACAAATATCTACAAAGACTGTTGCAGGCACACGTTCGCTAATGCAACTGTCACCTTTTATTTCCCAATCATAGAAAAAGTAATAATAGTTTAAATCATTTGCTGAGTTTCCAGTTATGCTAAGTACATTAGCTATTTCATAAGGATATTGTGCGCCAGCAGTATTTCTATATAAATTGGGATAAGTAGGGCATACCAATCTCAAATTATTTTGTACAGGTAAATCAAAGTTTAAATTTATCCTACTAATGCCTGCAGGTATATTTATAGTAGCTGATTGTAAGATAATATTATTTTCATCTTTCAGAGAAATAGTGCGATTGCCAGGTGAGTTAGCATTCACTTCTACTGATAGCAAGGTAACAGGTTGATAACAATTGAAAATCAAATAATGAGAATTCCCAGAATTAAAGAAACCGCCATTAGTATTAGAATCTGTACTACCAACATGCTGAATAGCTGCTTCTGTATTGCTTTCTACCCATACAGTTGTTTGCTGAGTAATATTAGGAATAATATAATAGCTGCCAGTAAATATAGGAGTTATGTCATTTTCATTTTCATACCAATTGATAGTACCATTTGCTATAGCTTGCAGTGTAGCAGTCTCTCCTTCACACACAGTAGTATCATGCACTATTGGAGGTATATTGCCAATCTGGATATAATTGTCTTTAATTTTTGTGAAATTACCACATAATCCAGCATCTGCTGTTAATATAACAGTGTAAAATCCATCTGAATTATATGTATGAGTTGGTGTAGCTTCATTACTGAGATTACCATCACCGAAATCCCAAGTGAAATTCTGTACATTTTGGGATAAATTAGTAAAATTTATTGTATATGGAGCAGAACAAGTAGATAATGGATCAGCCAAAAAATCTACAGATATTGGTATATACTCAGCATGTATATTTTTAATTATTGTATCGTTTTGGATGTTAAGATCAGTGCCATTATTAGGATTTTTACAATATACTATAAAGTCATTATCTCCATTTAATAGTTGAAAATCTGGTAAAATGACTGTGTCTTTACTTAAAGGAGCTAAATTGCCATTCCAATTTATACATTGTGTTTGTTGATTTGCATAAGAATAACATATTGTTAATGAAGTTAAATTTTGAGTACTGAGGTTTTGAATAATTACTTTAGGTGAAATATTTATATCAAAGCAATTGTATGAACTGCTTGGTTCTATTACATTTGAGAGTTTAGCATCCAGTGTGAGCAGTTGTTGATTTACTTCTATTTTTTTAATATATGGGATTTTATTTTGTTTGGTAGCTACTATTAATAAACTATCATCGCTAGCAAGATCTGAGAATGTGAGATTTACAGAATTACCTGCATCACTATATTTAGAATCTAATAATGTGCCATCTACTGATAATGCAACCAATGTATAAGGCTCAGTATTAACTGTTAAAGAATTATCTCCGATTATTAATGGCTCATCATAAGCAATATTAAGAGTATCAGGTACAGAGAAATAATTCATAGTAGATGGATCACCAAAGAGATGATAAATTTCCCAATAATATTTTTTCATACTAGAATTAGAACCTTGAACAGCTAAATTACCGCCATGCACCATCTCTGCATTAGTAATAAACCAATCAGAATATGGTTCACCGTGAGTGTGAAAAACCCTATCATAAGCACCCAGATTAGAACTGTTATAGGTTGGATTTGCAGATATACTGCTTCTATATCCCACACCCCAATAATAATCCTCATTCCAATAAGAATAATCTGAAGCTCCTATATAAGCTACAGCTCCTTTATTGGCCACTCGAGTAATAGCTTCGCCAAAGCATTCACTTACTTCGAATTTACTTGATTGGCAGCAATTGCCTACCATCAATCCATATTTATATGTGTTTTGTAATGATGATACATTGGAGATCAAAAAAGATGGATCTGCCCATCCATTGGAACTACAATGAGCAGTATAGTTAGCATAACCAGTGCCAAGGCTGATTTTGGAAATCATATCTGCAGAGGTTCCACTATTGCTGCTAGCAGGATATAAATAAGTATGACTATATATCCCATTACTACTATTAAAATAATTCTGTGTGCCATAATTAATTTGTCCATTAGCATATGTAGAAGAATAGTTAGCATCAACTCCTGCAACCATTACTACAGTATCTAGATATGATTTCATGGGCATTTGATATTTTTCGTAAGTCATTGTCTTATTAATAATATTTTGTAGCTGAGTAGTGTTTTGTGCACTGAAACGAGCGTAATATAAATCTGGTAAATAATCACTAGAACCATCATAGCATGCATAATATAAATCTGTAACGTGTGAATTTTGAGTAGTACCATTATAAGCTGGTACTCCATCTACATCGCCTACTAATAGTAAAAAAGTAGGTGGTGGTGTAGTATTAGTATATAAATTTTGTAAATAATTTTTAATATTCGTTGTGCTACTACCGATCATGTCTGTATATCCCACTACTACATTGTAGCCCTTCTCAGTTTTCCAACGAATAAATGGTTGCAAAGTGCTAGCATATGATTGCGGAGCTATTATTACATATGTAATAGGATAGCTTGTGATTACATCTTTATTATAATTATCTTGATAATTTAATAATTTATAAAATTTGAAAAAAGGTGAATATAATTTATTTTTTAACTCATTATAATTATTTATATTTTTTGTATTGAAAACTACCTCTAGCTCTACTTCGTAGGTTACTTCTAAATAATTTTTTACTGGATTGTATGCAAATGGATTAATTTTCAAAAGCCCTATACCTACACCTCTTTGTTTACCTTGATATTCAACCTCAGCAATAGGTTTTTTGTATAATGAGTCTGCATTATAGTAATTATTATCGTAATAAAATGGCACAGTTTTAGGATCTGTACTTTTACTGATGCTAGGCTGTGCAGGAATAATGGGAAAAGAGAATCCATAATCACTCAGTTTAATAATTTGTTTCTTTTCAGAAATAATGTTAATGCTTAAGTTTCCGCTTGGCATTTCTATTAAATGATTAATAGTAGGTAACTGAGCTCTACCTGTATCAAAAATGATAGCTAAAGCATCATTATTAATTTCTGTAAAATTCCCATTTGGAGTATTAATGCTTTGTAGCTCTATGTATGGTAATGAAACTTTAACTCTGAAACTACTTGTTTCATTATTAATTAATTGCCAAATATTTTTTTCACTAGCTGAAAAAATAATTGTTTGTGATTGCGAAAAAATTGTTTTTGCTAAACACAATAAAATTAAAAGGATAAAAAATTTTTTCATTTCTATGTAATTTTTAAGTAAAATTAATATATTTTTAATAAATAGAATAATAAATTTTATATTTTTTCAATTTGTATTAATTAAATAGTAAATAATTTATAGTAATATTGACAACATTTTTTATAATAACAACAATAATATAGCTATTTTGTTTTTTTATAGAAAAAATTTATTAATACAGCAATATCTGCTGGAGAAATGCCAGTAATACGACTTGCTATGCCAATATTTGCAGGTTTTATTTTATTTAATTTCTGTCTGGCTTCTATTGAAATATTTTTAATGTTTTGATAGTCTAAATCTTGTGGAAGTCTCATTTGATCAAATTTTATCAACTTTTCTGCAAGTTCATTTTCCTTTTTTATATATTCAGCATATTTAATCTCTATTTCGAGCGTTTCGATGAAATGAGATGGTTTATCTTTTATAAGATTATTAATTTCTTCAAAATTTTTTGCTAGTTCTAATATAGAAATTTCTGGCCTCATTATCAATTGAGTCCATTTGATTTTTTGTTTTATAGCAGAAGAGTTTATTGATGACAAGTAATTATTTATTTTATCTGGTTCTATAGAATTAATATTCAAATATTTAGAGGTGTTTTTGATAAAATCAAGTTTTTCTAGAACTTTATTGTATCTATCATCATTAATTAATCCGAATTCATGTGCGATTGGCGAGAGCCTAATATCAGCATTATCTTGACGTAATATCAGTCTATGTTCTGCTCTACTTGTAAACATACGATATGGTTCATCCAAGGTTTTAGATATTAAATCATCTATTAAAACTCCGATATATGCTTGGCTACGAGATAGTATGAGACTCTGTTGATTATTAATTTTGAGATGAGCATTTATCCCAGCAATTAACCCTTGAGCAGCAGCTTCTTCGTAACCAGTTGTACCATTTACTTGTCCTGCGAAAAATAGATTTTCTATTTTTTTAGACTCTAAAGTATTATTTAATTGATAGGGAGGGAAATAATCATACTCTATAGCATAGCCTGGTTGGATGATGTGAGAGTTTTCTAAACCATTTATTGAGTGTAATGCCTCGATTTGTATATCTAATGGTAGAGATGACGAAAATCCATTAAGATAATATTCATACGTGTGCCAGCCATCTGGTTCTACAAATAATTGATGAGAATTTTTGCCACTAAATCGTACAATTTTATCCTCTATTGATGGACAATATCTAGGGCCTATACCTTTGATAATACCTGTGAAAAGTGGAGATAAATGAAAACCTTTTTTTAAAATTTCATGTGTTTGCTCATTAGTATAAGTTATCCAGCAGTTCCTTTGTTTTTCTAATGGTACAGTATCATCTGAGAAAGAAAATTTAGAGGGATTGTCATCACCTGGTTGCTCTATCATTTTAGAAAAGTCAATAGTACGACCATCTAGCCTAACAGGAGTACCAGTTTTTAGTCTATCACTTTCGATATTAAGTCTTTTTAGAGATTCTGTCAATCCATCAGCTGCAGGCTCTCCAAGTCTACCTCCTGATATTTGCACTTGTCCAATAAAAATTTTACCATTTAAAAAAGTTCCAGCAGTTATTATAGCAGCTTTTGCTTTAAAGTCTACTCCCATTTTAGTTTTGATAATAAAATGATTATTTAGTGGCTCGATGTCTATCACTTCATCTTTCCAAAGAAAAAGGTTAGGTGTATTTTCTAAAATTTCTCTCCAATAATATGAATATAGCCATCTATCATTTTGTGATCTTGGGCTCCACATAGCTGGACCTTTAGATCTATTAAGCATGCGAAATTGTATCATGCTTTTATCTGCTATAATACCTGTATAGCCTCCTAAAGCATCGATTTCTTTTACTATCTGTCCTTTTGCTATTCCGCCAATACTAGGATTACATGACAGTCGAGCTGGATTAGTTAAATCTAAAGTAATCAAAACAACTTTGGAACCAAGTCTCGCAGCTGCTACAGCTGCTTCACATCCTGCATGTCCAGCACCTACTACTACGATATCAATATTTTCTAATAAATCCATCCATCCAAATAAATAATTTTCTTGTTTTTGAGATTATTGCAAAAATCTCTAGGTATAATAGTAAAAATTAATTTTTATATTCTATAACTACAGCACCTAATATCTTATCATTACCTAGTATTGGTGAAGCAATTATGGTTTTATTATCTTTTTGTATTACCGCTAATTTATGTATGTTAGACCATTCAGTAATGACGCTTTGATCTTTCATATCTGAAGTAAAAATAACTCTACCACTAGGATCTACTACTTTTATATTATCAACATATTGATATTTTATAAATTCTTGACTGTATAAATTCACTTGTTCTAGATTCTCTCTTAGCATTTCACTACGTACTGTCCATGTAAATACTTTTGTTAACCAAGTAAAATTATCTTTTTTTAAACTGTCTACTATTGCAGCATTCTTTGCATTTATATCAGCTATCTCTTCTTTATGTTGTTTTTGCTTTACCATTAGATTTATACCTAAATAGATAATAGCTATTAGCATAATTATCATTACTATAGTGGCTCCTACATTTCGTTTAAACCAAGATTTTTTCTTTGGTTTTTCTTCTGTATTTTTATTATCCTGATTTTCAGGATTTACTTGTTGATTAATTTCTTCCATAATTTTTTTACAAAATTACAATAAATTTTATTATTATAAAATCAGACCTTTAAGTAATAATTGTATTTCAATAAAGTGAATAACTAATTTTAAAGTTAAACTTTTTATTAACTAATAAGCCTACTTCAAAAATTTTATTTAGTAATATTAAAAATTAAAATCTGCGACAAAGATTCATTTTGTTCTTTGTAAAGAATAAAATAAATTTTAAAAATATTAGAACCAGATTCATATTTACACATTACATATGTTTTATTAGAAGATAAATTACCAGTATTAACATCAGAAATAGATTTAATAGGAAACTTAATAAAAAATTCGTCTAAAAGAGCCATAGCTTGACTACGAGAGTAATTACCCTTATTATTTAATAAAGTCATTTCAATATTATTAGCAAAATATTGACCTACACAACGAATATTTTGAGCATTTAGACAAGAAATTATTTTATTTACTATAGGGTCATCTATACTAGAAACTTGACTATCATTGTCATTAGCAAATGTTAAATTTACATTAAAAGAAAATAAAATAATAAAAGTAAAATGTAACATTTTTTGCATCCTGTAATTTTTTTAGTTAACTGCAAATATTGAACCAAAATTCTATGTAAACAAAATATAATTAATAAATTTTAGAAAGTCATAATTTGTGCCCATTTGTGTTCATTTGTGGATTAATAAATAACAACCCGCAATGTATATAATTTCATCCACAGATTTACACAAATTTACACTGATGTTTTAGTTTTATAAGTGCATTTGTAAATTAAACTACAACTAATATCTTGCTAAACTCCTTATCCCATCAACTAATCAACTAATCAACATTTTACTTTAATTTGTGCTCATTTGTGTTCATTTGTGGATTAATAACAACAATTGGACAGTCAAATATTAAACAAATAATTTACCCACAATAAATGTTATAGAAACAAAAATTACATCATCATTTGTAAAAATTAAATTAACTTCGCAAAAAAAATGGTTAGAGTACGTTTCGCACCTAGTCCTACAGGCCCATTACATATCGGAGGCGTGAGAACTGCCTTATATAATTATTTATTTGCTAAAAAAAATAATGGAATTTTCATATTAAGAATAGAAGATACTGATCAGAATAGATATGTTGCTGGAGCAGAAGAATACATTTTAGAAGCTTTAGAATGGTGTGGTATTAAATTTGACGAGGGAATACATGTAGGAGGCAAATATGGACCATACAAACAAAGCCAGAGAGCTAATATTTATGCTGAATATATTAATATTTTAATAAAAAATGATAAAGCATATTATGCATTTGAAACGTCAGAAGAATTAAATGCTTTACGTAAAGAATACGAAAGTAGAGGCGAAACATTTCAATATGGTATTAATAATAGAAAAAAATTAAAGAATTCATTGACACTCTCAAGCAGTGAAGTTAGTGATTTATTAAATTCTGGTCATCAATACGTTATAAGATTTAAAGTGCCAGAAAATAAAGAAATAATAATAAATGATATAATAAGAGGTGAAGTTAGAGTAAAATCTGAAATAATAGATGATAAAGTACTTTTCAAGAGTGATGGACTTCCTACTTATCATCTAGCTAACATAGTTGATGACCATTTAATGGATATCACTCATGTAATACGTGGCGAAGAATGGTTACCAAGCTTACCTTTGCACGTTTTACTCTATGAAGCATTTGGATGGGAAATGCCAGAATTCGCACATTTACCATTAATCTTAAGACCTGATGGCAATGGGAAACTAAGTAAAAGAGATGGTGATAGATTGGGCTTCAGTGTTTATCCTATATCATGGAAAGATCCTAAATCAGGAGAAATATATCGAGGTTTTAGAGAAGATGGCTATTATCCTGAGGCTTTTGTAAATATGCTTGCACTATTAGGATGGAATCCTGGTGATGATAGAGAAATAATGTCTATGCAGGAAATGATAGAAGCTTTTGATCTAAGACATGTGCATAAAGCAGGAGCTAGATTTGATCCTATAAAAGCACAATGGTTTAATCATGTTTATTTACAAGCAAGAGATATTAAACTAGTAGCGGAAGAATTTAAAAATGAATTATCTAAACATGGCGTTGATATTACTCTAGAAAAAGCAGAATATATATCTGAAATGATGAGAGAAAGAGTGAATTTTGTAAAAGAAATAGTTGATGAATCAATGTTTTTCTTTAAAGCACCAGAAGAGTTAGATACAAAAGCTATAAAAAAATGGGGTACAGAAAAAAGTGTAGAATGGATAAATGACATAATAGAAAAATTCAAAGAAATGACTACTTTCGAATCTACATTAATAGACGAAGTGATGAATAAATACGTAAAAGAAAAAGAATTAAAAGCAGGTAATTTTTATAATACAATACGAATATGCTTGGTAGGTACTAGTAAGGGGCCACACCTGTCGAAGATAATGGAATATATAGGGAGAGAAGAGACAATATCAAGGTTGGAGAAGGGAAAGAAGTATTTTTAGGAAGTGGATGAAGGGGGGAGGGGAGGGGGGGTAAAAATAAAAAGATTAATCTTTTAAAATTAATATTGGATTTAATCTCAACTCCCTATATACATACCATGCTTGCCGATCGGATGATGCTAAATTCAGCATCCTGCCTATATCTTCTATCAGTTTCTTTAACAAATATTTGTGCTTTATTATATACCACATTATGTAGCTTTGCAGGTATTTAGTAGCTACACCTCTGAATTTATAGTTTATCCAATTCACAAATATGCCTGTATGCTTCTCTATGGCTGTCAATCCATACAA
>JAHDSP010000252.1 GCA_018432645.1 Bacteroidales bacterium
AACCGTAAAGATATTAGTGAGGCGTAAAACAAAAGGATTAGCAGTTTATAGTGTAAATATAGCAGAGAAAAAGATCACTAATTTCTTAATTTGGATGATGAGATTCAGAGGAGTAGCCACAAAGTATTTACAGAACTACCTTATGTGGTTTGTAGTAATGAATAAGTACTTGAAAGATGAGGTAGAGTCAGATATTGGGCGACTATTGAACTTGTCATCCCACGATAGATGGGCGTGGGAACGGTATTTTAGATTGATGAAGTTAAAATATTAAAATATCATGTAAAGTTAAACAAAAATATTGTTTTTATACTATCACTTATTCCCTTCTCCTTCCCTTTCACCTATATAAGGTTACTACCCCTCTCTTTTCATATGTATTCCCATTTATCAAGGTTATTTTTAGTAAATATACATACAGTTGCTCTGGCTCTGGTTTATCATCAAAGGAATTGCCATCCCATCCCTCATTCAAATTATTTGTCTCGAAAACTATTCGCCCATTGCGATCAAATATTGTAAATGAATAATCTTTTGATTTCAAAAATATTCCACTTGGCTTAAAAATTTGATTTTCTATTATTTCACTACTAGGTGTAAAGCCCGTCGGCAAATAAATTCTGGGCGGTTGATACAAATCTATCCATAGTGAATGCAGGGTATCGTAATCATCAAAAGGGGCTGCTAAATATACTGGCCATTCCATTTGATAAGAAAAATGCCCACTGCTTTCTATATCATCATTTGTAGATAAATCATCTGTAAACATTCGTTGAGCATCGGGCAAAGATAAATCCCAAGTAGGAATATTATCAATTTTTTTGTGTAATATCTGCTGATAATTTGCCACTGATGAAGGCATTTTACCTTCCCAAAATAATGTATTTGTAATATCAGAATTAACATTCCCGCCTAGATAAATAGTAGAAGCTGTATCACTTTGAAAAACTGAATTACCACAGCTGTCAATAGTAGCAATTTTATAAAAAATAGGATATGAAGGGAAATTAGTTAAAAGATCTCTATATAAATAATCTCCTGAAGTATTCTTTTGTATATCGACAATTTTTTTAAAACTGACCAGAGAATCAGTAGATCTATATATCTCAAACCCCTGCATACTAGCATGTGATGGCGCCTTCCAAGTGATTTCAATGTGATTATTTATAAAATCTACTTTTCTAAATTTTACATATTCTGGTAAAGATGGTTTTTGAAAATTAAAACACAATTGATTTGAAGATTGAGTAATATTTTCATCAGTAATTGATTGAATCACTACGCACCAATTTCCTTGATTTTCATCTAAATATAAATTAAAAGTATCTTTAGTAGTACTATCTATTTGTATAAAAGGATTTGAATTTTTTGATAAAAAAATTCTATAATTATCTAAATATAAAACTCCAGCTGGATGATTCCATGAAAGAGAAAATATATTATCGCAAATAGACAAGTTACCAGTAACATTTATAGTCTCAATAGCATTAGATAATGGGCTAGTATTACCGCAACTATCTAAAGCAGCGACTCTATATTGTTCTGCAACACTACTAGCAGTAGAATTAGAATTTTCAAAATATGTAGAACCATAAACTGTATCTATGGGAGTCCAAAAACCAGATTCATATTTATAGATTATATAAGCTATCACATCAGCAGAATTAGAAGCCCGCCATCCCATAGCAGCATGTCCATTTGCTAATACTGTTACTGAATCTAACCAAGGAGATTGTGGTGGCATTACATTATGCAATAATCCTTCATCAATATTTGATATAGAAATACAGCTACTGATATCTTGTTGCAAAATCTTATATGCAATAGTATCGGAGCAATGATAAATAGTATCTACATAATTAGTATTAGTCTCAAAATCAATTAATGTCCATGAGCCTAATGGATATTTTCTATAAATTTCAAAATCTGACGAAGTTGCTAATCTAGGAGTATGAAGTTCATTCCATGATAATAAAGCTGTGCCATTAAGTGGATCTGTTAATACTAAATATATTGTAGATAAAGTATCTGAATTACTTGTATTAGTAATAGGTGAACCATATTTAGCTCGTAAATAATAATAAACTTTATGTAAATTAGCTTGGGCAGATAGATGAGTGTAGCTAGTAACTGAAATATCATTTATAGTAGTTATTAATGAATAAGGACCATTTATATTATTTGATGAAAAAATTTCATATGCTACAAAATCTCCATTAGGATCATTACTAGCCAACCAGGTAATAGTAACGTCTCCATTATTTAGTACTTCTAAACAGCGTAGCTCTGGTACAATTACTTGTCCAAGTAAAAAATATTGTAAAAAAATTAAAATATAAAAAAAAATTCTTTGCTTCATTTAGTTAAGTTTCTTACTCTCCCCTACTCTATTTTTTAACAAAATCTGCCTAAATATCTATTTATTCAATATATTTCCCCGCTCATTCTACTTATCACTTATCACCCATCATCTATCATTTATCACCTATCACCTATCACCCATCCACCTCGTCTCCCCGTCTCCCTATCACCTTGTCTCTACCTTTCCAGCAGTTACCACAATCATTTTTTCCCAAGGCACATATTCAGCAAATTTTTCTCTAATTTCCTTTTCATTAGCATTTTTAATAACGTAAAAAAGATTTTTATAGTATGAATCCACAGATACACCTAAATTACTCATTTTTAATTGATTTTTTATAATATTAAAAGCACCGTCAAAGGCAAATAGGCTTGTTCCCATCATGTAATTTCTCACTCTATTCAGTTCTTCATCACATATAGGTTCATTAATAAACTTTTCATATTCTGTTTTAATCTCATTAATAGCAAAATTAGTCTGGTCAGCTTTAACCTCTGCAGCTATGCTCCATACTGACTGATATTTAAAATGATTAGTTCGAGAAAATATGCCATATGTAAGGCCTTTTTCTTCTCTGATATTTTTATTTAGTCTACTACCGAAATACCCACCAAAAATTGTTTGTCCTATTAGAAAATATGGATAATCTTTCTCTCTCAATGATTTAATCTGGCAACCCATTTTAATAGCAGTTTGTAAAGACGATTTCTTATTAATATGTAAAGATTTCTTATCTGGTTCTTTACTAATTATAGCATAATCTTCAATGTTTAAATCAGGTAACAAATTAAAATGTTCTATAACTGATCTAATGGTTTGATTATCATAATTGCCAGCTAATCCCCATATAGATTGCGAAAAATCAAAATATTTTTTGGCAAAATTTAATAAATTTTTTCTTTGAGTTAAAAATATATCAGAATATTTAATATATCTACCATATGGATGATTAGCACCAAAAAGCAATTTATAAAAATTTTTATTAGCAATAGATTCTACTTTTTTATTTTCAATCTTTAAAATACCCAAAGTTTCTTGCTTTTGCAGTAGTAATTCTTTTTTAGGATAAATAGCATCTGTTAAAAGCTCAAATAATAAATCAATAGCTTGCAAAAAGGAATCTTTTAAAGCAACTAAAGAAATATTCACTGAATCTGGGTTCACAGAAATATCTAATGATGCTCCATAATAATTTAATTCTTCAGCTATTTGTATTGAATTTTTTTTATTAGTACCTGCTTTTATCATTTCCCAAGCAAATTTGCCAACTACAGGATTTTTAGCATATTTATAACCACAAGGCACTATGATATTTAGAGATACTAAATCTGTACGCTGTGTAGAATATGTATAAAGCTTTGTCTTATTATTTAGTGAAAATTCTTCAACACAAGGAATTTCAGGCTCTTTAGGTATAATAACATTAGGTCTCATAATTAATCATTTTTTTAAATAATTTAAAACAAAAGCTCTATCAGGGTTCAATATTTTATCTGCTAAACTCATTATATCTTCTTTAGTGATAGAGCGATAAACATCATAATTTTCAAATAAAAGTTCTGCTTTTGACAATGCTTCATAAAAAGAAAGTTCAAAACCTACCTTTTGTAAATCATAAATATCCATTGATAAAGAGCTCAGATACATATTTTTTACCTTTTCGAGTTCTCTATCGGTGATAGGTTTTTTATTAAAATTAACTAATTCATCCCATAGAGCAGCCTCTGCTTTTTTAACCTCAACAGAAGGTTTCACAATGCCACTGATAATCATTAGTCCAGGATCTACGCTCCCCATTATACTCGCATCTACAGAAATAAATAATTTTTTTTCTTTCACTAATGAAGTATATAAACGCGATGAATTATCATTTCCTAAAATATCAGACAAGATATCATAAGTAGAATATTCTGAAGATAATCTACCAGGCATAGCAAATACGATAACAATAAGATTTAAAGGAACATCACGTTTTACAATTTTTTTTACTTGATGCTCGATAGGAGGATCTAAAGGATAATTACGTTCACTTATTAGATTAGATGGAATGTTTTCGAAATATTTTTTTATTAAATCTTCAATATTTTGATTAAATTTCCCACTAATAGCTAAAATAGCATTATTAGGTTGATACCATTTATCATAGAAACTTTGTACATCTTCGATGGTTGCTTTTTCAATGTGTTCAGGTGATAATCCTATTGTAGGCCATCTATAAGGATGATTAGTATAACATAAATCTGATAAAATATGAAATAAATCTCCATAAGGTTGATTGAGGTGCGTTTCTTTGAACTCTTCTATTACAACATTTTTTTGAATATTAAGACTTTTTTCATTAATGTTTAAATGACGCATTCTATCACTTTCTAACCACAAAGCTAACTCTACATTATCAGCTGGTAATTCGATGAAATAATCTGTATAATCCTGTGTAGTAAAAGCATTATTAACTCCACCTGCACTTTCTACCTCATTATCAAAAGACGGAGCTTGCTCACTGCCAGCAAACATCAGGTGTTCAAATAAATGAGCAAAACCAGTTTTGTCAGATTCCTCGTCTCTAGATCCTACAAAATAAAACATATTAACACATACTAAAGATGTGTCTTTAACTGGATAAAGTATATATCTAAGCCCATTAGATAAAAATCCTTTTTTAAAAGCTTGATTTAGCATAATCTAAAAATAAAATAATATACAAAATTAACAAAAAAGATATAAAAATATAAACAAAAAGGAGATAAAAAATATCTCCTTTTTGATCGGAGCGGTCCGACTTGAACGGACGACCCCTTGCACCCCATGCAAGTGCGCTAGCCAACTGCGCTACGCCCCGTAAAGTAATTTTTTGTGTTAGTAGCGGGAACGAGAGTTGAACTCGTGACCTACGGGTTATGAATCCGTCGCTCTAACCACCTGAGCTATCCCGCCAGAATAATTTTTGCAAAAATAATAATTTTTTTATAATAAAAAATCATATTATTATTCTTAATATTTTTTGAATTTACATTAATTATTAACTTTATTAGATTCATTCTAAATTTTATAATAATAAATTGTGTGATATTTTTATTAATCCAAAAAATATTTTTAGAAATTTGAAAAAAATTTTGTTCATATTAAAAAAAATGATATATATTTGCAATGTCAACCAAAAAATAAATTAAATATGAAAAAATTAAGAATTTTAACATTAGCAGTATTAATTGCTTTATCCTTAGCAGGATGTAAAGATGATGAAGCAAATTGTGATGCTGAAATGGAAGATATCATCGCTCAGTATGGAGAACCAGATGCTAAACAAGATATGAGCAGTAGTGATGTACATATTATGCAATATATTTATCATAATGAAGGTACATTTACTTTTACATGGGGTGAAGGCTATAAAGAATGCTATATGGTAACACAAACTTTTACAAATCCTTTTTAAAATAAGCTATAAGAATAATTATACAGAGGGGGGTTAAAAGACCCCTCCTTTTATTTAAAAAAAATTTTTTTTTAAATTTGAAAAAAAAATTATGAAGAAAATTTTAATTTTATTATTTATTTTAGTATTTTCGATTTCATTTTTTGGTTGTAACAAGGATGAATCATATGCTGATTGCGACAAAGAAATACAAGAGGTGTTAGCTCAATATGGAGAACCAACTTTCGAACAGCACGCCACTAGTGAAAATACATCAACTTCACAATATGTGTTTGGTGAATTATTCTCTGATACATTAATTTCATATACTTTTACTTGGGGTAAAGGATACAAAGAATGTCAAGTTGATGTAGAGACTTTATATACTAATTTAAATTAAATTTATTAATTTAACATTTATGATTATTTTTGCTAAAAATAATCATAATGAGTGTAAAAAACTATATAATAGCTTTCAGACCATGGTCCTTAGTAGCATCTACTATTCCAGCATTAATAACCATTACATATATTTATTTCATCAAAACTGAGTATTCCTTAGATATTAATTTAATAAATGGATTTTTAGCATTAATAGGAGCTGGCATTTTCCAAGCTAGTAGTAACATTATAAACGATTATATAGATTATAAACATCATGTAGATAAACCAGAATCTCTGGGTGGCGGTCGTATGTTAGTCGAAGGATATATAAAACCTCGATCATTTATTATTTATGGTTATTGTTTATTACTAATTGGTATCGCTTTAGGCATTTTTCTAACTTTTAGATCTGGCTATCATTTGCTATGGATAGGTGCTATAGGTGTTTTTTTTACAATATTTTATACAAAATTTAAATATATTTCATTAGGTGATTTGATTATTTTCATTATTTATGGTCCATTAATTGGATTAGGTACTGCATATGTAATGACTAATCAACTAATATTTGATGCTCTACTAATTAATATTCCCATTGCATTAATAGTCGTTGACATATTGAACTCTAATAATACCAGAGATATGATTTTTGATAAAAAAGCTAAAATAAAAACTCCTGCGATGAGATTAGGACTAGAACGTGCTAAAACATATTATATGGTTTTAATAATTGCTGCATACCTATTTACAGTACTTTTAATATTTCTAAATCTTTTGCATTCACTTAGTTTAATAGTATTATTATCATTACCTGTAGCTATTCGTAATATAAATATTATGAATAAAGTTACTTTAGATACCTTAGAAGACATCACTCATTTAGATGCTAGGACATCAGAACTTGTGATAGCTTTTGGTGTTTTATTATCAATAGCTAATTTCATAGCTGCCAAATTAATAATATAAATAAAACATCAATATTTTCTTCAAAATTACTAACAACTCGTAAAACTTTGTTTTTTCATTTTCAAAGTATTACAATTCTAAAAATTTTATCTTATTATAATTGTGCCATTATGTCATATATTTGAATTATTTCTATATAAATATCAAAAAATTAATTAAGTACATTTGTAAAGTTATAATATACTTTTATCCTCATGCGATTCATTAATATAAATATTAATGAATTTTTAGCATAATAATACTAGTGGACTAAAAATTGCTATAATAAAATTAATTAAAAGGAGATAAAATATGAATTTAAATGATTTTACCGTAAAAGCACAAGGAATAATACAAGAAGCATTTCAGCTAGCTTTTGAGAGAAAGCATCAAGCAGTAGAAGATGTGCATATTTTATATTCATTGCTTAAAAATGATGAAGATATTAGTCCATTTTTATTAAAAAAAATAGGTATCACTCCCTCTCAGATTATATCAAGAGTAGAAGATGAAATTAATAAATTGCCTAAAGTAGAGGGAAGTGAACAATATTTATCTAGCTCAGCAACTAAAGCATTACAACAGGCTATTACGGAGATGAAACAATTAAAAGACGACTTTGTTGCCGTAGAGCATATTTTACTAGGTCTTTTACAAAGTGGAGCTACAGCAGAACGTATTTTAAAAAGTTTGGGTGCCACACGTAAAGATCTTTTAATTGCCATACAAGATTTACGAAAAGGTAGCAAAGTAACTTCTCAAAGTAGTGATGAAAACTACAATGCTCTTAATAAATATGCACGAAATCTTAATGATCTAGCAGCAAAAGGCAAATTAGATCCAGTGATAGGTAGAGATGAAGAGATTAGACGTATTTTGCAAATTCTGAATCGTAGAACTAAAAATAATCCAATACTAATCGGTGAGGCCGGTGTCGGTAAAACTGCAATCGTAGAAGGACTGGCAAACCGAATAGTTAATGGTGATGTGCCAGACAATCTAAAAGATAAAATTGTTTACTCTCTAGATATGGGAGCTCTGATAGCTGGAGCAAAGTATCAAGGAGAATTTGAAGAGCGTTTAAAAGCAGTTATCAAAGAAGTAGTAGAAAGTGATGGAAGAATAATTTTATTTATTGATGAAATACATACTTTAGTTGGTGCGGGAGCAACGCAAAGTGCAATGGATGCTGCTAATATTCTAAAACCAGCTTTAGCTCGTGGAGAGCTGAGAGCAATAGGTGCTACAACTCTAGCAGAGTATCAAAAATATTTCGAAAAAGATAAAGCCCTAGAAAGAAGATTCCAACCAGTTTTAGTAGATGAACCTTCTCCAGAAGATAGTATAAGCATTTTGCGTGGACTAAAAGAAAGATACGAAAACCACCATCAAGTGCGAATACGTGATGAAGCTATTATAGCAGCTGTAGAGCTTTCTCATAGATATATTTCTGATAGACATTTACCTGATAAAGCTATCGACCTAATAGACGAAGCTGCTGCTCGTATCAGATTAGAAATGAACTCTATGCCAGAGGAAATGGACGAACTTAATAGACGCATTAGACAATTAGAGATAGAACGAGAAGCTATAAAACTAGAAAATGAACCTAGTAAATTACAAACTATTGAAAAAGAACTTACTGAACTAAATGAACAATTTAATACACTTAAAGCTAAATGGCTGCAAGAAAAAGAAATAATCGAGCAAATACAACAAAATAAACAAAAAATAGAAAATCTAAAATTAGAAGCAGAACGTGCTGAACGCTCTGCAGACTATGGTCGTGTAGCTGAAATAAGATATGGACTTTTGAGAGAAGCCGAAGAAAATATTAAGCTTTTAGAACAAAAACTTAAAGAAATTCAAGGAGATAAACCACTTATCTCACTAGAAGTGAATGCAGAACATATCGCTGAAATAGTTGCTAAATGGACAGGCATCCCAGTAACAAGACTTTTACAAAGTGAAAAAGAAAAATTGTTAAATTTAGAAAATGAACTACACAAAAGAATTGTTGGACAAGATAATGCTATCGAAGCTGTCGCTAATGCTATTCGTCGCAGTAGAAGTGGACTAAGTGATCCTAATAAGCCTATTGGCTCTTTTATGTTCTTAGGTTCTACTGGTGTAGGTAAAACAGAGCTGGCTCGTGCTTTAGCTGAGTTACTATTTAATGATGAAAATAATATGGTTAGAATAGATATGTCAGAATATCAAGAGCCACACAGTGTTTCTAGATTGATAGGTGCACCCCCTGGATACGTGGGTTATGATGAAAGTGGACAATTGACTGAGGCTGTACGTAGAAAGCCATACAGTGTAGTTTTACTGGATGAAATAGAAAAAGCTCATCGAGATGTTTTTAATATACTTCTACAAGTACTCGAGGATGGTAGATTGACAGATAACAAAGGTAGAACTGTAAATTTCAAAAATACTATAATTATTATGACATCTAACCTGGGTGCTGACATCATAAGAGAAAATTTTGATAATATGCTACCCGGTGAGGAAAATAGAACTTTCGAAAGAACTCAATATGAAATTTTAGAATTACTTCGTAAAACTATTAGACCAGAATTTTTAAATAGAATTGATGAAATTGTAGTATTCAAACCTCTAAACAGAGAAGAAATAAAAGCTATTGTAAGAATGCAACTAAATAAAGTCAATGAGATGTTAACAAAAAATGGATATACATTTTTATATACAGAAGAAGCTGTAGAACACATTGCAGATGAGGGCTATGATCCATTAATGGGTGCTCGTCCTATAAAAAGAGTAATCCAAAAATATGTTATCAATGAATTATCTAAAATGATTATAGGTGAAAAAATCAAAAATGACTCTCCAATAGTTCTAGATGTCATAGATAATGATTATGTATTTTATAACAAAACTATAAATAATAACTAATTTTTCTTAAAAATTTTTAATTCCTTAAAATTGGTGCATTTTAATTAAAAAAATGCACCAATTATTTTTATTTTTTACTTAAATTTGTAAAAAAATGATCGTAATAGGTTTAACAGGTACTCTAGGTGCAGGGAAAGATACAGTAGTTAATTATCTTATAAAAAATGAAGATTTCCAACATCTAAGTGTACGTAAATTTCTAATAAAAGAATTGCAAAAACGTAATTTGCCAATAAATAGAGATACCATGAGAAAATTAGCTAATGAGCTAAGAGAGAAATATGGCAATGCATACATTGTAGAAAAATTATATACAGAAGCTCTTAAATCTAATAAAAATACTATTATTGAAAGCATAAGGTCTATAGGAGAAGTAGAAGCATTAAAAAGTAAAGAAAATTTTTTCTTAATAGCAATAAATGCAGATCCTAAAATCAGATATTCTCGCATACAACAACGCGGTTCAGAGACTGATAATGTAGATTATGCCACTTTCATTGCACAAGAAAATGAAGAAATGCAAAATGATGATCCCAATAAACAAAACATACTTAAATGTATGGAACTAGCTGATTATTACATTGAAAATAATGGCACTTATCAGCAATTATACGATCAAATATCTATAGTTTTAAAAGAAATAAAATCAAAAGTGAATAGTAAAGAAAAAGGTCAGATATATCATAGACCTAGCTGGGATGAGTATTTCATCGAAATAATGAATACTGTGGCGACAAGAGCTACCTGTGATAGAGGTAGAGCTGGATGCGTCATTGTAAAAGATAAAAGGATACTTGTAACTGGATACGTAGGTGCACCAAGTGGTCTGCCACATTGCGATGAGGTTGGTCATCTTTTTAAAAAAGTAATTCACGAGGATGGTTCTATTACTCAACATTGTGTTAGGACAGTTCATGCAGAACAAAATGCCATAGCTCAAGCAGCTAGATTCGGGATATCTCTAGATGGCTCCACTCTATATGTGAAAATGACACCTTGCCGATCTTGTGCTATGCTGATAATTAATAGTGGCATTAAACGTGTAGTATGTGAATATCGATATCATGCTGGTAAAGAAAGCGAAGACCTTTTTAATCAAGCTAATATACAACTAGATTTTATCAATGATGAAATTCTATCATATCAAAATCAAAAATTAGATTCTGAACAAAATAAGGATTAATTTAACTTTTTTGTATCATAAGTATTCCATCGCCTATATGTAAAGTTATATGTTTTATTCGTTTAGGATACAAAATTTGCAATTCATCGACTTTATTTTTTAGTTCCTGTATATTAAGTGTTTTTTTATCTTTTGATTGTTTTTCTAATTTCCCATACCAATTAATATTATCAAAAATCATTATACCATCATTATTTAAGATGTCAAAACATATATCTAAGTAACTAGGATAATTTATTTTATCAGCATCTACATAAATTAAATCAAAAATTTCTTTACAATTAGGTAAAATATTTAACGCTTCATCAAAAAAAACCTTAATTTTATTTTTAACATTTGCCAATGCTATGTGCTCATTAATCAATTCAGCATATTCTTTATGTTTTTCTATTGTATAGATGAGAGCCTCTGCATCAGTACTTTTAGCAAATAATATAGAAGTAAAAGCAGTGAAGGTACCAATTTCCAATATTTTTTTTATATTTTTACTCTTAGCTAATAAATATAAAAATTCTGCAGTATATGGATGTGTTAACATCTGAGGATAAGCAGTTTTAACCCATGTATTCCTAATTATTTCATAAAAAATAGGATCATGCAAAACCCCCAACTCTCTATTTTCTAATAAAGAAAAAAATTCATCATTTATCATATTAAAAAATAGATTAAAGCAATAAGAAATTTATTAGAAAATAAATTAAGACAATAATTCTTCGGTAACTAAATCATCAATGAAATCATTAAAATTATTTAAAATTTCATTTTCGTTAAACATATTGATAACAGGGATATCAAGAGATTTAGAAAATTCAACTAGCAATGGATTAACATTTTCATTTAAAATCATTGCTGCATCACTATACATCAATGCATCTTTCATCAGATTAATATAATTGCTTTTTTCAGAAATATTCGGGAATAAATCAGCAGATAAATCATCAAATAATAATTTATCTAGGAAATTATCAGATAAAGATTCATTAAATTCATCATTATGAATGGCAAGAACAATTTTTGCATCACTAAACAATGGATGTTTAGAATAAACATATTTAACCATAGGAGCAAGTATAGCACTCATCCAACCATGCAAAACAATTACATTAGGAGACCAACCTAATTTTTTAATACTTTCTGCTACACTTCTTGTAAAAAAAATAGCTCTTTCACCATTATCTTTAAAAAATAAATTATTATCGTCTCTTAAAGTAAATTTTCTTTGAAAAAAGTCAGGATTTTCAATAAAATAAACTTGAATGCTAGTATTGGGCATACGAGCAACCTTAATAATGAGAATATGATCATTATTTTCTATGATAATATTAATACCTGATAACCTTATTACCTCGTGTAAATTATATCTTCTTTCATTAATACAACCATATCTAGGCATAAAAACTCTAACATCTTTTCCATTTTTTTCTGCATTTTCTGGTAATAATCTACTGATTTTGGATAATTCATTTTCTTTTACAAAAGGATAAATTTCTTGACTTACAAATAACACTCTTGTTTTTTCCATTATTATATAATTTTTTAATATTTTTATTTTACTAATAAACTAACTTCACCACAAAGATACAAAATTTTTTTGAATTGAGAATTTAAAAATAATATATAAATATTTAAAAATCAATTTTATTATTTAATAAAAATATTATAAGTTTGTTAAATTATATATTGCAAATAATAATTTTCTGTTATTTTTGCAATTAAGAAATTAAAAATTATGAAAACATTTGTTTTTAGTGTTAAAAGTGCAAAAGTAGAAGATTTCGAAATAATAATAGAAATATTAGCTAATCAGGCATTTGAAGAATTTTTTAATGCCCTCAAACAAGCAATAGGTTTTAACGATAATGAATTAGCTTCATTCTATCTATGTAATAGTGTTTGGAAACCTCTAAAAGAAATAGCATTAATAGATATGGGACAAGAAGACAACGAAGAAGACAAAGCATTGATAATGTCTAAAACTAAAATTAATATTATAGAAGACCCACATCAAAAATTACTTTTTGTTTATGATTATATAAAAAATCATGAATTTAATATTGAATTAATAAAAATCAAAGATAGTGAACCTACTATCAAATACCCTCATATTGTTAAAAAAATTGGGAAATATATGGATACAATTAATCCCCCTATACCATCACCAATTATAATAAATGAACAAATAGCAGAAGAAACTCCTGATGAAGAAGATGAAAATGAAGAAATGATAGAAGTCATAGATGAACCAACTAATGAGGTAGATGATAATGAAGATATAACATCAAAAGAAGATGAAACTGATGAACATTTTTATGAAGACCTGGCAGATATGGATTACGATGAAAATGAAGATGAAAGACCTATAGATGATGATTTATTGATATAAAATCCTATAAAAATGAATTTATTAGAAATATTTGATAGAGAAGCAAAAAACAAAAATATCTTAATCATTGGCGATATAATGCTAGATAGATATGTCTGGGGCGACGTAGTACGTATATCACCTGAGGCACCAGTACCAGTAGTTAATGTAACAAAAATAGAATGCCGTCTAGGAGGCTCTGCAAATGTAGCATTAAATATTCAATCACTAGGCGCTAATCCATTACTAATAGGAGTTATAGGAAATGATGCTAGTGGCAATGAGTTTATTAAACTAATGAAATCTCAAAAAATGAATACCGAAGGTCTGATAACAACATCAGATCGACAAACTATTACAAAAAATCGTATTATGGGTAATAGCGTACAAATGTTACGAATAGATGAAGAAAATAATAAAAATTTGCCAGATGCACTAAGACAACAAGTTCTTTTGCGAATTACAAATTTATTAGAAAAATATAAAATAGATGCAATAGTATTTCAAGATTATGACAAAGGCGTAATAGATTCTCTAATAATAAAACATATAGTACAATTAGCTAAAACATATAATATACCTGTATGTGTAGATCCTAAAAAAAGGAATTTCAACAACTATAATGACGTTACACTGTTTAAACCTAATTTAAAAGAATTTAGAGAAGGTATAAACTGGAATGATGAAATATTTAATATGAATACAGTTTTTGACAAAATTCACCAATTTAGAGAAGAAAAAAATATTAAATATGTAATGGTAACATTAGGAGATAAAGGATTAATATTAGCAAAGACAAATACAAGCAATAATTTATATTCAACGATAAATATTACACCACCCAAAGTGAGACAAGTAAGAGATGTGTCTGGAGCTGGTGATACAGTAATAAGTGTCACTGCATTAGGACTAGCAATAGGCTTAGATATAGAATTTGTATCAGAATTGAGTAATTTGGCAGGAGGGATAGTATGCGAATATGTAGGAGTAGTGCCAATAAACAAGAAGCAATTAATAGAAGAGGCAAGGATTTATTTGAAGAATAATGATAAATAAGGAATATAAATAAGATAGCCTAAGGCTATCTTATTTATATATAGAAAAATTTATGTTTAACTTTTCATGTTAAATATTTTTATTAATTTTGTAAAAAATAAAAATTATGGAGTATACAGCCGAAAACATAGAAAAAATGCTTGCTCTGACCAAAGAGGGCAAGCGTGAATTTTTAGATAATCTCCACGAATTTCTCAATGAGAATAGATTGACAGCATTAGATTATCAGAGAATCAAGATTCTATCAACTGCTCCCATTTGTCCTAGATGTGATTGCGAATATGTAACTAAAGCTGGTAAGAGTGATGGCAGACAAGTCTATAAAT
>JAHDSP010000136.1 GCA_018432645.1 Bacteroidales bacterium
ATTGTGATTTTTCATAATATTGTAAAAGCTTATGAGGATTTTTATAATGAAGCTAATAATATTTTAAACGTCATAATTACTACTGCCCAACCTTTTGATGATTCACTTTTGCAAAAATTAGAATCAAAAATAAATAATTTTTTCCCTAATAAATCAATGAAGTTTGATGAACACATTGACAATGAAATATTTGGAGGATTTGTTGTAAATTTTTATGATTACATGATAGATAAAAGCTTAAGGACCAGATTGATACAAGCTCGCAAACAAATAATGAGAAAAGAATATGAAAAAAAATACTAATTCAAATTTATTTTCAATTTTGAATTTAGAATAATTTAAGTTAAAAAATTAAAAAATAATAAATATGTCAGAAATAAGGCCTTCAGAAGTAATAGCACTTATTCGTCAAGAAATAGCTGGTTTAGATCTCGAGAGTAATTTAGAGGAGATAGGATCAGTTTTGCAAGTAGGTGATGGCATTGCTCGTGTATATGGATTGGGTAAAGTGCAATCGGGAGAGATGGTAGAATTTATTAAATCGGGCATCAAAGGTATAGTGCTTAATTTGGAGATAGATAATGTAGGTATTGTGGTATTAGGTGAAATAAGCGAAATAAAAGAAGGTGATAAAGTAAAGAGACTAAATAAAATAGCCTCCATAATGGCAGGTGAAGGATTACTAGGTCGAGTAATAAATACTCTGGGAGAACCTCTTGATGGCAAAGGACCTATTGAAGGAGAACTTTATGAAATGCCATTAGAAAGAATAGCACCTGGCGTTATATTTCGTGAACCTGTAAACGTACCTTTGCAGACAGGTATTAAAGCCATTGATGCTATGATACCTATCGGTCGTGGACAACGTGAATTGATTATCGGCGACAGACAAACTGGTAAAACTGCTATTGTTATTGATACTATTATCAATCAACGAGAAAATTATGAAAAAGGAAAACCAGTATTTTGCATTTATGTGTCTGTAGGCCAAAAAAGTAGTAGCGTAGCACAAACAGTTAAAATCCTTGAAGATAAAGGAGCTATGCCTTATACAGTTGTAATATCTGCTCCAGCTTCGGATCCTGCAGCATATAGATTATATGCACCTTATGCTGGTGCAGCAATTGGTGAATATTTCCGCGATACAGGAAGAGATGCTTTAGTAATTTATGATGATTTGTCTAAGCAAGCTGTATCATATAGAGAAGTATCTTTGCTACTTCGTCGTCCTCCTGGACGTGAAGCTTATCCTGGAGATATATTTTATTTGCATTCTAGACTACTCGAACGTGCAGCAAAAATCATAAGAAATGATGAAGTAGCTAAACAAATGAATGATATCCCAGAAAGTATTAGAGATAAAGTAAAAGGTGGTGGGTCATTAACAGCTCTGCCAATTATAGAAACGCAAGCAGGTGACGTTTCGGCTTATATTCCTACTAATGTAATTTCTATTACCGATGGACAAATATTCCTAGAGACAGATCTATTCAATGCTGGTGTACGCCCCGCTATTAACATAGGAATATCAGTAAGTAGAGTTGGTGGTAATGCTCAATTAAAAGCTATGAAAAAAGTCGCTGGCACACTAAAAATAGACCAAGCTCAATATAGAGAACTAGAAGCTTTTACTAAATTTGGAAGCGATCTCGATGCTGCTACCATGTCTGTATTAGATAAAGGTGCTCGTAATGTGGAACTGCTAAAACAACCTCAATATTCTCCTATGTCAGTAGAGAAACAAATAGCAATAATGTTTGTAGGTACTCGTGGCTTAATAAGAAATGTCCCTATCAATAAAGTTAGAAATTTCGAAGATACTTACCTTCATAAATTAGAATCCTTGCATCCAGAAATTTTAGAAAATTTAAAAAAAGGTATTATTAATGAAGAAATAGAAACTAAATTGACCGAACTAGCTAAAGAAGTATCTCAACAATTTGAAGAAAAAAAATAAGATATGGCAACATTAAAAGCTATTAAAACACGTATTAAATCTATTGAGTCCACACAGCAGATAACTCAAGCTATGAAGCTAGTATCTGCAGCTAAACTTAGAAGAACTCAAGATAAAATAATACATCTAAGAGAATATTCAAAAATATTAACTGATTTTCTACAATTAATCTTTGACGAAGATAATGCGTCTATATCTACTTTTTTTAATGAACGTAATGAAGGTAAAATATTGCTTGTGGCTTTTTCATCCAATAGAGGATTGTGTGGCACTTTTAATGCTAATGTCGTTAGAGAAGTTAATAATTATGTAAATAATCTCTCAAGCGAAGATAGAAATAATTTAGAAATAATAACTATTGGGAAAAAAGTTTTTGATGGTATTAAGAAAAATAATTATCCTATCATAGCTAAATATGATGAACTGATAGATAAGTTAGACTATGAAATTATTAAAAATTTAGCTTCTCAGTGGGTAAAAGATTTCATAGAAATGAAATATAAAAAAATTGTTTTCATACATAACAAATTTAAAAATGCTGCTCAACAATATGTAAATAATTACCAATTTTTACCTTTAACTTTGAAAAAAGAAAATAACTACAATGAATTATTTATTTTAGAGCCTGAGAAAAGTGAATTTGCTAAAATACTTTTACCTAAATATTTAAACACTATTGCTTACCAAGTATTTCTAGATTCTTCTGTCAGTGAGCATGGTGCTAGAATGACAGCAATGAGTAAAGCTACTGATAACGCAAAAGAATTATTAAAGGATTTGAATTTACAATATAATAAAGCACGTCAAGATGCCATCACTAAAGAATTAATAGAAATAGTTAGTGGTGTAGAAGCCCTAAAAGGATAATTGATTTTTAGATTTATATGTTATATGAGGTAGCATATTGGTAAATATGCTACCTCATTATTATATTGTAATGTTTAACTTTTAATGTCATAATTTATTTCACGATAATACTATAGTTTTAGTAATGAAATTAAGTATTTTAAAGAAAGTTTAATATAAAACATTATGGTTGATTATTGAACCTATCATAACACAAAAAGATAAATATCAAAGTAGTTTTAGAGGCTTATAAAATAAAATATTTCTATGACATTAAAAGTTAAACAAAATAATTTGTTATTATACAAACATGTAACTCACTATTTACACTCTTTGTTTTAGTATTGCCCATCTACTTATCCCCTCTATCACCAATAATATAAATGCTATAAATAGAGGTATATAATAAATATCTTTGTGAGATACTATAGTGCTATAATGAAATCTCGTCTTTTCTAGTTGATCAATTTCTTCGAATATCTTTTTTAATGATTCATTATCTGTTGCTCTAAAATATTTGCCATCTGTACTTTGGGCTATATTTACTAATAAATCCTCATCTATCATTACATCTACATAGTCATACACTATTCTACCAAATGGATCTTGAAATGGATATGGAGCTTTACCTTTAGTACCAATACCGATAGCATAAATATGTATTCCCATATTTTGAGCAATTTCTGCCGCTGTTAATGGGTCTACATACCCCGCATTATTTACGCCATCTGTTAAAAGAATAATTACTTTGCTATTGGCTTCACTTTTTTCTAGTCTTGAAATAGCTATCATTAGACCATCTCCTATGGCAGTTCCATCCTCTATTATTCCAGTTTTTAGTTGTTTTAGCTGATATTTTAATATTTCATGGTCATATGTTATTGGGCAAGCAGTATATGCTGAGCCACTAAATGCTACTAATCCTATTCTATCATTTGGCCTTTTGTCTATAAATTCTACTGCAATATTTTTAGATGCTTCCAGTCTATTAGGTCTAAAGTCTTGAGCTAGCATACTTCCAGATATATCGTTAGCTATCACTATATCTATACCTTCGTGATCTACTGATGAGGATACATTCTTTAATTGTGGCCTACTCATAGCAATTATTATAAA
>JAHDSP010000349.1 GCA_018432645.1 Bacteroidales bacterium
GAGATACACTTTGTGCCTTGAGACCTTGGTAGTCTACTACATCTGCATTTTTTTGTTTTAACAGGTAAAAGAGACCATCGAGGAATGCTAGATGCTCTTGTTTGCCCATTGATAAATATTCTACTAGATTATCAACTAATTGTTTCATAGCTAATTATTTTTTTACAAAATTAATTAAAATTTGGAAATATAATCAAATAAATTTCCAAACAATAAAAAATTTATTTTATTTTATTTTATTTTATTTTCCCACAAAAGATTAAAATACAATAATTTTCATTATTTTTTAATTTTATAAAATTTATTTTATAAATTTGTATAAAATATTAATTAGTTGAAAATTAAAAATTATTTTTTTAACTTACTCCATTTTATTAAAACCAATAAAATTAAATTGTTATTATTTTTATTCTTTTTTTATGTACTCATTTTAACTATTATACCTTACAATGACAGTAATAATATTAAGCAAAATGAAAAGTTGGATTTTTCAGAATTAGTCGATAGAGGCTATCTGAATGCTATTGTAGAGCATAATAGTATGAGTTTTTTTGTTCATAATGGTAGATTAATGGGATTACAGTATGATTTATTAAATTATATTAGTAAAAGGTGGAATCTTAAAATTAATCAAATCGTTGTAAATGATCTTAGTGAAGCTCTAGCCCTTGTGGCTTTTGATACAATTGATATCTTAACGTCTGAAATTACGATTTTACCTAATAGATATCCGTGTCTAGAGTTTAGTATTCCGTTATACAAAACAAAAATGGTATTAGTTTTATATGATTCCATTAATCCAAGTTCTAAAATTAAAAATTTTTCTGAGTTAAATATTGAAAGTTTGCAAAATAAGTCTATTGCTGTTCCTTCTATGTCAATTTTTATTAATTATTTAAATAAATTAAAGGATAGTTTAAAAATTAATTTTTCAATAAGAGAGTTATCTGAGGAGCCAGAATCCATATTAGATAGTGTGATGAATAAAAAAATCTATGCTACTGTGATGGATGAAAAAATCCTTATAGTCAATACGCCCCTTTTGCATAATACAAGTTCTTATTATTTGCCTTATCCTTCTTTTGACATTGGGTGGGCTTTTAGTTGCTATCAACCTATTTTAAGGGATAGTATCAATCAATTATTGTTATATTTGAAAAAAAAAGGTATTTTAGATTTCTTATTAAATAAATATCAAAAACCTATTTATATAAATCAAAGCAATCAACTAACAGCTCATTCTAAAAGAACTAAAAAACTTACTCCTTATGACAAGATATTAAAAAAATATGGTAAAGAGTATGGAATAGATTGGCGACTTGTAGCGGCATTGATATATAATGAGTCTAAATTTAATGTAAATGCTATTTCTAGTAAAGGTGCTTTTGGGATAATACAAATAATGCCAGAGACAGCTGAAATGTATGGTATTACTGCACAAAGCCCTATTGATGAACAAATTAAAGTTTCTTTTAAAATTCTGAATAATTATAAAATTACTTTAAAACAATTTTTTAAAAATGAAAAAGATTTATATAAAGCCATGATTGCTTCATATAATTTGGGATTAGGTCATATTTTAGATGCTATTAATTTAGCTATTAAATATGACGGTGAAATTTATAATTGGGAACAAGTCTCTAAATGGCTTTTGAATAAAGCTCAAAAAAAATATTATTCTGATCCAATTGTTAGAAATGGGTATTGTTATGGTAGATTAACCGTATATTTCGTAAATATAGTATTTGATACTTATGAAAATTATGTACAACTTATTTAGATTATTTTCCTTACTTTAAAACAATACACAGATATTTTAAAAAAATTACTCATAAGAGGCATAATTCATTTTTTTATTTATATATTTGTAAAAATAAATTTATAAAATGATGAAAAAAGTTATTTCTACAGATCAAGCACCAAAAGCTATAGGCCCATATAGTCAAGCAATAGAATGTAATGGATTATTATTTGTTTCTGGTCAAATACCCATAGACCCCTCTACAGGAGCAATAGTAGATGGTGACATCAAAATCCAGACGCGCAGAGTTTTGCAAAATATCACAGCTATTTTAGAAGCTGCAGGTTACCAATTGGACGATGTCATTAAATGCACTGTCTTAATGGCAGATATGAATGATTTCGCAGCTATGAACGAGATATATGGCGAATTTTTTACTAATAATAAACCTGCTAGAGCAGCATTTGGTGTTGTTCAATTACCAATGAAATCAAAAGTAGAAATTGAATGTATAGCTTCTAAATGATATCTAAATTCTAGTTTGTAGATTATATTCACTAAACCTACACAAAGCTTAATTATACTAATACTTCTTTTAGTACATCAATCATATTTTCAACAAAAATAGGGTGTAATTTTTGAGTATAGTGTTTTTCTATATCATAGTAGTCTGCCATATTATCAGCAGGTAGGATAATATTAGTAATGCCCGCTCTCGAAGCAGCTAATATTTTTTCTTTAATACCACCTACAGGTAATACTTTTCCTCTAAGGGTTATTTCACCTGTCATAGCTATGTCATTACGCACAGGTTTATTTAGCAAAACACTTGCCATAGCTGTTAGCATAGTTACACCTGCAGAGGGCCCATCTTTGGGTATGGCACCTTCTGGCACATGAATATGTATGTTAAGTTTTTGATAAAAATCTTCTTCGATATTCAGCGCTTTAGCATTAGCCTTTATGAACTCGAAGGCTAAGGTAGCAGATTCTTTCATCACATCGCCCAGATTACCAGTCATAGATAATTTGCCATCACCTTTGTGAGTAGACGCTTCGATGAAAAGGATTTCGCCGCCTACTGGTGTCCATGCTAATCCTAATACTACTCCTACCATTGGTTGAGTAAGTGCTTTTTCGCGTTTAAAAATTGGCACACCTAGAATTTCTTTAATATCATTAACTGATAATGTAGTTTTTTTCAATTTACCATCTGTGAAATCTACGGCTTTATTACGAATAATTTTAGCTATGCGTTTCTCTAATGCTCTCACACCACTCTCACGAGTGTAATTATCGATAATTTCTTTTAAAGCATTTTCTGAAAATTTTAAACCTGATTTAGCCATTCCATTTTCTTCTAACTGCTTAGGCAATAAAAAACGTTTTGCTATTTCTAATTTTTCCTCGAGTACATATCCATGTAGTTCTATAATTTCCATTCTATCGAGTAGTGCAGGATTTATACTAGCAGTATTATTAGCAGTAGCGATAAACATTATTTTAGACAAGTCAAATTCTGTCTCTAGGTAATTATCATAAAAATGAGAATTCTGCTCTGGGTCGAGAACTTCTAATAATGCAGCTTGTGGGTCGCCTTGTATAGAAAGTGTGCCTACTTTGTCAATTTCATCTAGCATAAATACTGGATTAGATGATTGCACTTTTCGCAAGCTTTGTATTATCCTGCCAGGCATAGCCCCTACATATGTTTTTCTATGACCCCTTATCTCTGCTTCATCATGCAACCCTCCAAGAGAAATACGAATATATTTACGCTCAAGGGCTCTAGCAATAGATTTTCCTAAAGAAGTTTTACCTACGCCAGGAGGGCCTACTAAACATAATATTGGTGAACGCATATTCCCATTCAACTTTGTAACAGCTAGAAATTCTATTATTCTATCTTTAACTTTTTCTAAACCAAAATGATCCTCATCTAGCACTTTGCGTGCCCTTTTTAGGTCATAATTATCTTTAGTATATTCATTCCAAGGCAAATCTACTAAAAGCTCCAGATAGTTTAGTTGTACAGAATATTCTGCTGCCGCAGGATTCATGCGTTGTAGTTTTTTGAATTCTCTATCAAATAGTTCTGCTACTTCTTCTGGCCATTGTTTTTTTTGAGCTTTTTCATATAAATCTTTTAACTCTTGTTCATTAGTAGATACTCCCAATTCATCTTGTATCGCTTTTAATTGAACATTTAGAAAATAGTCTTTTTGTTGTTTATCTATATCAGATTTTACTCTGTCCTCTATTTTTTCTTTAATCTCTAAAATTTGAATATCACTAGCTAATTTTTCTAAAACGATATTTGCTATTTCTATAGGGTCATCACTTTCTAGAATTTTTTGTTTTTTTTCTATTGGTAGATTTAAGCTAGTAGAAATAAAATAGAGCAAATAAATAGAACTTTGAATGTTATCTATAGCCATACTAGCCTCATCAGGCACATTAGCAGATTGCTTGATAAGTTTTTTAGCATAATTTTTTATTAGTTCTATTGTAGCAGAAAATTCTTGATTATTTTCAGGTTCAATGATAGGTTTGATTTTTTGAACTTTAGCGATATGATATGGTTCAGTCGTTAATGGTTCTATTACTCTAAATCTATTACGACCTTGCAAAACCACCATTTTAGTATGATCTGGCATTTGTAATATTTTGATGATTTTGCCAACTGTACCGCACTCAAATAAATCATCGAAGTCTGGATCTTCTACATTAGCATCTTTTTGTGCAATTACACCAACTGTATTTGTGGTTTTACTAACATCATTAATTAATTTTAAACTTTTATCTCTGCCAATAGTAATGGGCATTATACTACCAGGATACAAAACAGCATTACGTAATGTAATTATTGGCAGCTCTTTAGGTACACGCTCGCTATTAATATGTTTCTCATCATCAGCGGATATCACTGGGAAAAAATCTTCTGCACCTTCACTCATAAAAAAAGCAATATTGTTCATTAATTCTCCAATTTCTGACATCTTGTCTTAATTTTTATTGTATTTTGATTTTTATTATTAGTTGCAAATAAAAGGCCAAAATTTATTATCTAAAAAATTATTTTGATAATTTATTTGGTTCTATAACGTTTATTGAGAGTTAATTATTTTACCACAAAGGGCACTAATATATTACACCATGTTCACAAATTGCCATTTTTAAGTCTTTTAATTCTGTCATTCTCTGTGATCTTTGTGTCTTCTTTGAGAACTCTGTGGTTAATATTTAACTTTACAATAATAAACAAAATTTATTTTTGTAAAATTACTTTTTTTAATATTTACTCATACAAACCGTTATAGAACCAAATTTATTATTTATAATTACGCTTTCTGAAAAAATAAATTATCACTCCAGCTATGCATACTAATAAAATAGGCAAAACTATATTTATAGTTCTAATAATTGCCAAGTTAATTTCTACTTTTCTTTTATCTAATAATCTAATATTAATATCACGGTTTCTAATAGATATAATATCTGCTTCATCCAGTAAATAATTTACACAATTTAATAGAAATTCACGATTACCATACATTATACCAGTATATCTATCATAACCTAGTGGATAAGGTATGTATTTACCCTGACGAAAAACAACTTGATTTTTAGCAACATCACCATCTCCAACGATAATCATTCTATTAGGTTTGCTAATTTCCATGAAACCAATATCAGGATCTTGGGCTATGGTATCTGGGATTCTATCTTTATATAAGCTAGTAAAACTACCTTCTAATAATACTGCCATTGGGATATTACTTCTATTAAAAAATGATCTATCTGCTTTAATACGTAAAAAATTAAGTGAAATAATAGATGGTGTATTTAAAAGGCGGGAATAATTGCCAGAAGACAAAAGAATAGTTTTACGAATACCAGGTTTAGCAATAGTATCTATACTACTGGCGAATTCAAATTTGATATCATTAATATTTCTAACTATTGGATGTCCTTTGATATTAGCAACTGTGGGGAAGAAATACCAATTAAATAATGAGAATTGTGGTTGATTACCTACTTGTCCAGTTTTGACAGGTATCTGAGCACTATGATAATCCATCACCAGGTCTTTATTTACTCTTGCCCCATAATTAAATAGCATATCATCCAGATTTATATCATTAGGAATAGCTAAAATATCTGATTTAGATTGTAGACTATCCATATCTGCTAGAGCACCATCTAATAGCCAAAGTACTCTGCCACCTTTCATTATATATTGATCAATAATAAATTTATCCATCTCATCAAAAGTGCTATCAGGAGCCGCAATGATGATAGCTTTGAACTCGTCTAAAGCTTTTAGTTGATGATTTATCGCTATCTGGTTAACAATATAATAATCTTGTAAAGCTAATGCTAAGTCATTAATTTCTAAAGCATCTAATTCTCCGTGTCCTTTTATGAAAGCTATCTTAGCTTTTTTTTGTAATGTAATGCGATGGATACCATCTATTAGCTTATATTCTGTATTTTCTATAGCATCATTTATTAAAAGCTCTTTAGAACCAGGAATATTTGAATAAATAAAATTAATGGGAAGTTCTCTGCCTTTATAAGTAACAATAGCACATGGCCATACTACATTTTCACTTGTGCCAGTTTCGCTAATTTCATAATCTATAGAAGGTACTAATCCTCTATATTCTAACTCTTTGAGATAATCACGTAATGTAGCTTCATCTTTGCCTTTTGCTGGATCTATCAGGTCATATTTAATCAACCTTTTGTTGTATGCTTTGAATTCATCAAGAGTTTCTATTATAGTTTTTTGTAATCTTTTATATGAGGGGGAAAGTTTACCATCTAAAAATACTTGAAAATATACATAATCATCGAGATTTTTTAGAATGTTTTTAGTAGCAGTAGAGAGAGAATATCTTTTTTCACTAGTGAGATCTATTCTGAAATATAAAAAACTAGCTATGATATTAATGGCTATTAAACCTAATATTACAATAACTAGATTCCATTTATTATTTTTGAAAATATTTTTTTTGTTTTTCATCACAAAATATCTTTTTTATTTTTAATTAACATTAATTATCTACTTCTATGATCTAGTTTATATTTTGTTAAATATAAAAAACCAAATGTTAAGCTAAGTAAATAAATAACATCTCTGCTATCTATTACTCCCCTACTGAGAGAAATATAATGATCATTAATGCCTAAACTTTTAATAAATAAACTAATAGAATCAAAAATAGGTAAACGACTAATATATTCAAAGCCAATATAAAAGAATAAAGAAAGTACTAAAGCAATCAAAAAAGCTATTAATTGATTATTAGCTATAGAAGAACTGAATATACCTAAAGATAAGAAAGTCATACCCAACAGTATGAGACCAATATATGAGCCCGCTATACCACCTATATCTACATTGCCCACAGGTGAGGCTAATTGATAAACACTATAGAAATAAATAAGTGTAGGTAAAAGACTTAAAATAAAAATTGTTAATCCCGCTAAAAATTTACTAAAAATTATTTGCCACCTAGAAATAGGAAATGTAAATAATAACTCAATAGTCCCAGTGTTATATTCCTCTGCAAACATTCTCATAGTAATGGCTGGTAAAAGAAATAAAAAAACAAAAGGTGCCAATACAAAAAGTCCATCTAGTACTGCATATCCTCCTAGCATAATATTGAATTCATTTGGGAATAACCATAATACTAACCCTGTAGCTAGCAAAAAAATGCAAATAACAATATACCCTACTAAAGAAGAGAAAAAATCGGACAATTCTTTTTTATATAAAGCCCACATAAATATTAATAATTTTAATTTGCAAAATTAGTAAATAATGCAATAAAGACAATTTTTTTAATTTTGCTTTAAAAAAATGTTACTTTTCATTTTAGCTCTTGTTACTAGCCTAGCGATTCTAGTAAGCTTCAAAATATTTGAGAGATTTAATGTGTCTACACCGCATGCTATAGTTATTAACTATATAGTGGCATTTGCATTGGGATATTTATATCAGCCGTATAATTTTCAAAATATATTATCAGCAGATTGGATTTATTTATCAACTATTAGTGGAATAATATTGTCTGTATTATTTTTTATTTACGCATTATCTATTAAATATTTTGGAATAAGTATAACTGCACTTAGTGGCAAAATGTCTATATTAATCCCGATAATTGTAGGATTTGTTTTATTAGGAGATAAAATATTAGCACATCGCATAATAGGAATTATAATGATATTCCCAGCCTTATATTTATTATTATATGAGAATGATAAACATGCTAAGTCTAATAAAACCAAATATTTAATATTCCCTATATTACTATTTTTATTTGCTGGTAGTAATGATAGTATATTTAAAATAGCAGATACATATTACCTATTAGGAGATATCAGTAATGTATATATGTATTTGACAAATGCATTTGCTATATCATTTGTAATAGCTATTATTGTTATATTAATACAAAAACCATCAATAAATAAAAATCAATATTTAAAAACAGGCATAGCTGGAATAGAATTGGGCATATTAAACTGGTATTCTACATTTTTCTTTTTAAGGGCTATTAGACTATTACCAATATCAATATTTATCCCATTATACAATATTTGCTTGGTGTTAATGAGTGTATTATTAGGCAGAATATTATTTAAAGAAAAATTTGATAAAAATAAAATAGTAGGAACCATAATTGCAATACTATCAATTGTTTTATTAAGTATATAATAATTTTATGTTAGATGAATATAAAACTATAAAATATAGAAGCGAAAGTATCTACAAAGATAGAAGTAGCAAATTCATAGGTATAATAATGCCAATAGAGAATATCGAAGAAGTAAAAAAATACTTGCAAGAAATAAAAAAAGAATATTACGACGCTACACATCACTGCTATGCATATATACTTGGAATTAATAAAGAGGTACAATTTGATAGTGATGCGGGAGAGCCAGTAGGATCAGCCGGGAAACCCATATTAAACACATTACTTTCATATGAAATCACTAATACATTGGCAATAGTAATAAGATATTATGGAGGTACAAAACTTGGCATACCAGGGCTAATAAATGCTTATAAAACAGCTACACAATTGGCAATAGAAAAAAATGAAATTATTACAAAATATATATTTGATCAATTGCTCGTGTTTATACCATACGAAAAGCAGCAATTATTTTATAATTTGCAAAAGAAATACAATTTTAAATATGAAGAAAAAGCTTCGGATAACTCTGGACAAGAAATAGAAGTCAAAATAAGGCAAAGATTAAAAGAGGAAGTTAAAGAAGAGTTTGAGAGTTTAGGGTTTAATGTAATGGGGTAGAGGGGTGACGGGGAGACTGGGGAGATGAGGAGATGGGGAGACTGGGGTGAATTGGTGGCTGGGAGAGGGGGAGATTGGGTGAAGTGGTGAGAAAAAGCTTAGTTTTTTCACTAATTAGCTTATAAAAACTTTAATTTATCACTCAGCGCTCATTATTCCTAAACTTCTAAATTCCTCAAAACTAATTTATAATTTATGATTTATGATCATTTGTGGACAATAAATATCTAACCCGCAATTCCTATAATTTCATCCACAGATTTACACAAATTAACACTGATAATTTAGTTTTTTGAATTGCATTTTTGAACTAACTTATTACCTATTCCCTTTTACCTTATCAACTTCGTCTCCCCAGTCTCCCATCACTCTCATTTGTGTTCATTTGTGTGCATTTGTGGATTAATAAAAACAATTGGGCAATTATAACCCTTAATAATTTACCCACAATAAACGTTATAGAACCATAAAATTTTATAAAATCCTTATTCAATCAAATAAATATATTAAAATTTTTTTATAATTTTATTGAATATTTTCAAAAAATTAATTATATTTGTATTATGAAAAAATATTTTTTAATTTTTATAATTATGGTATCAAATTTATTTACAAATGGACAAGATATGATTAGAAAGCCTGTAGTGCAAGGCACATTCTATCCTAATAATGCGATAGAACTAAAAAATCAAATAGAAAATTGGTATAGAGCATATCAGCCGACTAGTTATCCTAAATCTATAAGAGCTTTGATAGTACCACATGCTGGATATGTCTTTAGTGGAGCTGTAGCAGCTAGAGCATATGCTCAGTTAGAACCATCAGCAAAATATAAAAATGTTTTTCTCATTGGTAGAAGTCATCAAGGTTACTTCAGTGGAGCTTCTGTATATTCATCTGGAGCTTTTGCTAATGCTTTAGGAGAAGTTCAAGTAAATAATACTATTTGTGAAGAGTTGCTAAAATATAAAATTTTTGCTCAACCTAGTCATTATCATGATAATGAACACGCTTTAGAAGTGCAATTACCTTTTTTGCAATTGCGCTTGGCTCCAGATTTTAAAATTGTCCCGATTTTGGTTGGCACAGAGAATACAATTATATTAGATGAGATAGCTTCTATTTTGAAAAAATATTTCACTGCTGACAATCTTTTTGTCATTAGCACAGATTTATCTCATTATCCTTCTTACAAAGATGCAATTATCTCAGATAGCTTAACAGTACATGCTATCACTACTGGTGACCCTTACAAATTTATGGCAGCTGTCAACGATATCGAGATGAGTGGTAAATATGATAATTTGTCAACTGCTGCCTGTGGAGCTGCAGCAGTATATGTACTTTTAAAAATCATTGAAAAAGAACCATTTGAAGTTAAAAAAATCTTCACTGCTAATAGTGGAGATGTATCTGGAGATAAATCTAGAGTTGTCGGATATGCTAGTCTAGTAGTTATTCCGAGAAATACTAAATCTGAAATAAAAAATCAATCAACAGATGTTGAGTTTACACTTACAGATGAAGAAAAAAATTTTCTTAAAGATTTAGCTTTTAAAAGTATAAAATATGGTCTTACTTATCATACATATCCGAAAGTAGAAATTCCAGATTGGCCTGGATTACATGCTAATTGTGGAGTATTTGTTACTATAAATAAATATGGTAGATTGCGAGGGTGCATAGGTACATTTAGACAAGATCAACCTTTGTGGCAAAATGTTATGGAAATGGCTCAGAGTGCAGCATTCAATGATCCACGTTTCTCTCCACTCAGCTTTGATGAATTAAATAAAATTGATATAGAAATAAGTGTACTCACACCTCTTAAAAAAATAAAGTCTATTGATGAAATTCAGTTAGGTAAACATGGCATTTATATTAAAAAAGGATTACGTAGCGGTACATTTTTACCACAAGTAGCTACTGACACTGGATGGACCTTAGAAGAGTTTCTAGGTCATTGTGCTCAAGACAAAGCTGGCATTGGCTACTATGGATGGAAAGATCCAGATACTGAAATTTACATTTA
>JAHDSP010000164.1 GCA_018432645.1 Bacteroidales bacterium
AGATGAATTGCTTATGCAATATTCAGAAAAAGGGAGAAAATATAAAGACAGAGAAGAATATGAAAAAGCAAAAAAGAAGCGACATCCCAAAGTAGCAGTACTGGTGGTAACAGATAGAGAAGGTAATTTACTTTTCAAACATGTAGGAGATAAAAAAGTTAATAATGAGCAATTGAAAGAAGAGCTAAAGAATAGAATATCAGAGAATAATCTACTATGTGTAAAGCCTAAAAAAGAGTTTAAGAAGGCGGTAAAAGACATTAAGAGTAAAAAGGTGATAGTAAACAAAAAGCAAATAAAACGAGGTCTATACAGTGTAGAAATAGTAGAGAGCAAGATAGACAATTTTAAAAAATGGTTGAGTAGATTTCACGGAGTAGCTACAAAGTACTTACAGAGTTATTTGATGTGGTTCGTAGTGATGAATAAGTACCTGAAAGATAAGATAGATCCAGATATTGGAAGGCTGCTAAACCTATCATCACACGACAGATGGGCATGGGACAAGTATTGGAAATTAATGAAACAGAGATATAAATAACGATAGTTAAGTATAACAATATATTAATTTCTAACATACCCCTTTTTCTTACCCAAACATCTATTCCTAAAAGTATTTAAGTGGGAATGTATTTGCCACAATGGATTATTTGAACAATTTTAGTTATAAAAATCAACTTTATATTCTATTTACCTAAATTTAATTACCCACTCAAAACATTATAAAATCAAATCAAATATTAATAAAACCATATAATCAATTATAAAAGTTCTTATTATCTTTGATAAATATTTTTAAAAAAAACATGCGAATACTTATCATAGCTAATAAATTTCCATACCCATCGCATGATGGTGGTGCATTAGCTACTGCTAGTATGTTAGAAGGACTTGTAAATACGAAGCAAGACATCTATTTATTCACTATGACTACTCCCAAGCATCCTTTTGATGATAATAATTTACCAGATTATTTAAAAAATAAAATAATCGCCGAAACTTGTTTCGTAGATACTGATATTCGCACTCAAGATGTTTTAATAAATTTTTTCTTTAAGAATACACCATACATAGCAGAGCGTTTTTATTCAAATACATTTAATGAAAGATTAGTAGAAATATTAAAGAGTAATGAATTTGACATAATACAACTAGAAGGATTGTATTTACTACATTTAATACCTCTCATACGACAGCATTCATCGGCTAAAGTTGTCTATAGAGCACATAATATAGAGCATTATATATGGAAAAGAAAAGCAAAAAATGAAATTAATCCAATAAAAAAATTTTATTTTTTAAATTTAGCTAACCGTTTGCGACGTTATTTAAAAAAATATTTAAATACCTATGATGGTCTTCTCTCTATTTCTGAACCAGATGCTAGAATACATAAATGGCTTGGTCAGCAAAAATCAGAAATAATTTTACCTGTTGGTTTAGATTTATCTGATTATTTTACTTTTTCTAACGATGCAGATGTTATAGATAAATTAGCTTTTATCGGAGGATTAGATTGGCTACCAAATCAAGAAGGATTAGAGTGGTTTCTCACAAAAGTATGGCACAAAGTATTGAATAATCATCCAAATTTAGAGCTACACATAGCAGGTAGAAATTGTGATAATGCACTGAAATCAAAAATCTTAACATTTAAAAATGTTGTTTTTTACGGCGAGGTGCCTTCATCCAAAGAATTTTTAGCTGCGCACAGTATATTGATAGTACCACTTTTTTCTGGTAGTGGCATTAGAGTGAAAATAATAGAAGGTATGGCCATGGGGAAAGCTATTATTACAACTAGTATAGGTGCAGAGGGCATTCCCATAGAAAATAATAAGCATGCTATCATAGCAGATACAATAAATGAATTCGCTGAGGCAATTAATTTTTTAATAAACAATCCTAATATGACGCATCAGATAGGGAATAATGCACGCGAACTAGTCAAAGAACATTTTTCATTACAAAAATTAACTGATGATTTGTTGAATTTTTATAATATGTTGTAAAATGTTAATAATCAAAATATTATTTTGGATCAGTGCTATTTTATTGATTTATAATTATTTACTATATCCTCTTATATTATTAATAATACATTATTTTTCTAAAAATCACAAATGTCGCAAACCAAACATTGATTTTTTGCCAAATGTATCAATTATAATTGCTGCTCACAACGAAGAGTTAGTGATATCGGACAAATTGACTTCTATCATAAATGGAGATTATCCTTTAGACAAAATAGAAATACTTATTGGATCAGATAACTCTACAGATAATACTAATGCTATATTATCTGAATGGACAGAGAAATACTCTTTTATAAAGCCATATTTTTTCGCCCAAAGACAAGGCAAAATTGCTATTCTCAACCAGCTAATTCCAAAAGCTAATAATGAGATTCTTATTTTGACTGACGCTAATATTATTTTTAGCCCAAAAACTATTATAGAGTTAGTGATTTACTTTAGTAATCCTAAAATAGGTTTCGTAGATAGTAGAATAATAAATATAAATGAAAGTACGGACGGTATCACATTGCCAGAGCAACAATATATTTCA
>JAHDSP010000334.1 GCA_018432645.1 Bacteroidales bacterium
AACCGTAAAGATATTAGTGAGGCGTAAAACAAAAGGATTAGCAGTTTATAGTGTAAATATAGCAGAGAAAAAGATCACTAATTTCTTAATTTGGATGATGAGATTCAGAGGAGTAGCCACAAAGTATTTACAGAACTACCTAATGTGGTTTGTAGTGATGAATAAGTACTTAAAAAATGAGGTAGAGTCAGACATTGGACGACTATTGAACCTGTCATCCCACGATAGATGGGCGTGGGAGCGATATTTTAGATTGATGAAGTTAAAATATTAAAATATCATGTAAAGTTAAACAAAATTTTTCTATTTTCAATACGTTCTTTCAATCTCTTTTGCTATCATTCCCCTCATTTGACTTTCAATACATTTTAACTAATTTCTTTAGTTATTTTTCAAATATTCTTTTATAATATTTGTGTTTGATGATTTATAATAATTTCAAAATAATTGCTATCCCAAAAGTAATTAAATTTTAATCTATCCATATTTTTATTTTCTAAATATTTATTTGGTAAAAAAATATTAGCATTAGAGAAAATATGCAATAGCAATTCTGTACAATAAAAAGAACTGGAATCATTCAAATCGAAGCTATGATCAAAAGGAATGCCTTCTTTCAAATAATAATTCGCCCATGAGATTAATTTATTTATGTCATTAGAATCTAAATTTCTGTATCTAGTAACTATAATAGAATTTGGTTGACTATTTTTAATAAAAATATCTAGGCAATCATCTTGTACTCCATCTATTGGTGATAGTGAAGAAGAAACACTATGTATCACCTTATAATTATTTCTACAGCTATCACAAGGAACTATAATGCCACAATGGCTAATTTTATATTCTTCATTTAATATTTTAGATATACTCTCTGATACTGTACCATAACCTAATCTCAATATAATATCTCCCGCATGTATTCTGCTATATTCACTTTCTGAAAGATTATATGTAGATAAAACTAATTTTTTATTAGCCTTCACTTCATTTGTTGTTAGATATATAGCGATAATAGCAATCAGAGCAATTATAAAAAACCATATTTTTTTCATTGGTCAATTTTACAGCAAAATTATTAAAAAACATTACTACTTTTGTAAAAAATCCTTTATTATTTTTTAATACAATAATGAAAAATGTATTTTTTTATATATCAAAAATCTTGGATTTTCTTATAAATCCTTTGGTTATAGTATTTGCTTTATTATTAATTGCTTTATTTACAAAAAAGAAAAAACTATGGTTAGGTATATCAATAATTTTATTGTATTTATTTGCAAATCCATATATAGTAACTAATGTAGCGCAATTATGGGAAATGCCGACTACTACTATTGTAGATAGCACCTATGAAATTGCAATAGTTTTAGGTGGTGGGATAGTCACTAATACTCAAGATTCTAATATTATTTTTAAATATAATCCAGATAGGATAATGAAAGCCTTAAAATTATATAACGAAGGTAAGGTAAAAAAAATACTCATTAGCAGTGGCAGCGGGTCTATGATACATAGAGATATATTAGAAGCAGAGCTCTTGAAAACTGCACTAGCGCAAATTGGATATCCAGATTCTATTTTTATTGTAGAAGCTAAATCTAATAATACTTATGAAAATGCTGTTTACACTAAAGAAATTTTAGATTCATTAAAGATCCCATATAATAAAACTATTTTAATAACTTCTTCATTACATATGAAAAGAGCTTACAAATGTTTTGAGAAACAAGGTATAGATTGCTTACCATATACTGTAGCTCCTGTTAAGTCTTATCAAGCTATTTCGCCTTCTTTTTATTTTCTACCACATGCTTCAGCACTAGAATTGACAAATAATCTCTTACATGAAATATTTGGATTATTGGCATATAAAATAATGGGGTACGCTTGATAAAAATAAATTGGATAAATATATTACGGAATATAAATTTCTAGAGCTAGTATATCACTATAAGCACGCAGATGAATTTCAGTGAACGAAGCAGGTATCATACAACAATCGCCAGCTATAAAATCAATTCGGTGCTCATTTACAGATATTTCTCCATTGCCATTCAAAAAAAGATAAGCAAAAAAACTATCAAAAAGTTCTACATTTTTTATAATTTCTTTACCAGCAGATAAGACTACTCTATTAGTTACGAAATCTTTTCCATTAAATAAATTCACAGTTTTATCAGCAAAAAATGGTTGATACATTAAGTCCTCGAGTGGTGCTTCATAGTCTATCACCTGCAGAGCTTTATCTAAATGTAAAGGTCTTGGATTAGATGTATCCTGTGGTCTATCCCAATCATAAATACGATAAGTAATATCACTACTTTGCTGTATCTCTGCTAAAAATAATCCAGGCCCCAGAGCATGCACAGTGTCCGCAGGAGTATATATATAGCTATGTGGCGACACATTAATATTTCGAAATATTTGTTCTATTTTTTTCTCATTTAAATATTTTTTTACAATATTAGGATCAGCTTTTCGAGATAATCCATGAATTATCTGTGCATTGTTATCAGTATTCAAAAAATACCATAATTCATTTTTACCAAACTCTTGATTTTCAATTTTTTTAGCCCAATAATCATTAGGATGCACTTGTATGCTTAACCATTCTGTAGTATCTAAAAGTTTAATTAATATTGGTAAATTAGTACCATATTTTTCGAAAACATGTTCACCTACTAGCTCATCCATAAAAATTTCTATTAATTCAGCGATATTATT
>JAHDSP010000263.1 GCA_018432645.1 Bacteroidales bacterium
TGCTAGATGTGCTGTCAACCGTTGAAGTTCTTCATTTATATCTAATCTATCTAAATAATAAAGTATTTCTTGTTCTAATCTATTATGGTCTATTTCGATATTGTCTGGAAGCTGTTTAGTGAGGTTTATTAAATCTTCACGAATTTTTTTGTCTCTTTCTTCTTTAAGAGCGATTATTTTTTCTGTATTAATTTTTATTATATTTATCTTATCAGTAATATCTTTTTGCGTTTTCTCTCCTTCTTGTTTACGATATTCTATAACTTGAGTAATAGCATTTTCTATACTTTTATATATTATTTCTACTTCTGCTTCAGTTAATTTATTTTTATCTATTTCGAATACACCAGGTAGTTTTATCAGAGTAGCAAGTGGATTTTCCATTTCATTGATTTGATATTTAAATGAAAAATTATTTATTTGATTTAAATATCCATATAGAACATCTTCGTTTAGTGTAGGTGTAGGACTTGCTTTTTTCACATCGTAGTTTATATATAAATCTATTTTGCCTCTTATCAATTTATTAGTTAATAAATTACGAATATCTATTTCTAAACTTTTCAGCGATTGTGGAGTACGGATATTAATATCGATATTTTTGGAGTTTAGGCTAGTAATAATAATTTCATATCCTGTATTAAAAATAGTAAATTTATCACTACCATATCCTGTCATTGAATATAACATATTTTTTTTACAAATTTAATAGGTATTTTTTTAACAGAAATTTATTAGACGTTTAATTAATAAATAAATTATTACTAGTTCATTCACGGTAATGCATTATTTCATTAAGAGATAATTTTGTTTTAATAAATTAAGAAAGGTCTCCGCTGGGGAAATGCGGATTTGAAAAAGTGTTTTTAAAAATAATCAGCATTTTGTTTAAATTAAGTAATGATATTTATTTAATATTTTTTAAATGTTAAATACCTTTATTAATAAATATTTAATTGAAATATTTTCAAAATATTAAATTTTTATTAATTTTCTTTATAAGCATTAATTTGAAAAGGATTAAAGGTGATTTTTTTTGATACATATATCATTACTTTATTTAAACATTTATTATGCGTTTAAGTAATAACTAAATTATTACAGTGAATTTATAATAATAGCTATATTTCTTAAGAGTATAATTGATTTTAAAGAAATTTTTACTTAATTTACTTTTCTTTGTCAACTACACAAAGAAAAGTAACAAAAGAAAAGTCTCCGCTGGGGAAATGATTTGATAAAACTTGCGCAATCACCTCTGGGGGTTTACAAACTCGCAAGCTTTAGCTTGCTCAAA
>JAHDSP010000238.1 GCA_018432645.1 Bacteroidales bacterium
GTATACACCTCATTTACATTATTTTTTGTCAATTCATCAGCAATCTTTTTATATAATATTTCTACATTTTCATCACTTTCTAATATATCAGATAAAAAAACTATTTTCTTTTTATTAGAATATTTTTGATTCATGTATTGCAGCGAAATACTGAGCGATAAAATATCATTAGAATAGAAATCATTAATAATGATATTACCATTAATGCCATGTACGCTCTCAAGTCTCATAGAAATAGTTTCCCATTGATAAATAGAAGATTGTATTTCATTTGGTGATAGACCTAACATTAAACTACAAGTTATCACATTCATAGCATTCTCTATAGATGCAGCATCTATGAATGGTAAAGAAAAATTTAATATTTTGTTTTTATATTTAATTTCTATTTCAGTAATCCATTTATTTGCATTCTTTTTAGTTATTTTAATATCATCATCATCTTGGTAACCCCATTTAATAATTTGTAACGGCAATTTATTTACAAAATTTAAAACATTGGTATATTCAGAGTTAATTATAAATTTTTTAGCATTAATAGCTAATTTTAGTTTTTCATTAATTTTTTCATCAATATTTTTAAAATACTGCTGATGAGCTGGACCGATATTAGTAAAAATGACAGTATCTGGTTGTAGGATAGGAGCTAATTTTTCCATTTCCAAAGGTTGAGAAATGCCAACCTCGAAAATGCCAATTTGATGTTTGGGCTCGATTTGCAATACAGAATATGGTAATCCAATTTGACTATTATAACTCCTTGGATTTTTAACAACAACATATTTAGTAGATAATGTAGTAGACAACCATTCTTTTACAATGGTTTTACCATTAGATCCAGTAATGCCAACAATAGGAATATTAAATTTCTGACGATGATATTTCGCCCAATTTTGTAAAGCTACTAATGTATCATTGACAATAAAAAAATTTGCATCTAAAAATTTATTAATAAAAGATTTATTACTAATACAAAAATTTCTAATACCTTTATTATAAGCTTCATCAATAAATAAATGTCCATCTTGATGTCCTTGAAGTGCGAAAAAAATAGCTGTAGCAGGATTATTTATTGGTAGACGCGTATCAAATACTAATTCATTGATAGAAACATTATTTATATCATTTACTTTAGAATAAAATTCTGCATCAATGATTTCAGCTAAATTAATTGCCTGATATGTGATCATTATTTAAATGTGCTTGAATATTTTCATCGTAAAATCTACGTCTCAGCGTTATTTCAGCTCCCATAATAATAGCATGAACTAGAGAACGTTCGTTAGCTTTATCTTTCCCAGCAATATCATATGCAGTGCCATGTACGGGAGATGTCCTCACAATAGGTAAGCCCGCAGTAAAATTAACAGCTTCTTGATTATCTAATAATTTGAAAGGAATTAATCCCTGATCATGATACATAGCTAATACTGCATCAAAATCATGATATTTTAAATTACCAAAGAATGAATCAGAAGGGAATGGACCATAGACTTCTAAACCTATTTCATTTGCTTCTCTAATAGCAGGTATAATAATTTCGTTTTCTTCATTTCCCAATAATCCTTCATCACTAGCATGAGGATTTAACCCTAACACAGCAATTTTGGGTTTAGTAATACCGAAATCACGCTGTAAAGAATTATCTAAAACTTTTAACTTGCTCAAAATCAGATGACTATTTAAAACATTAGCTAATTCACTAATAGGAGTATGAGTAGTTACTAAACCAATTTTAAGATAAGGATTAATAAACATCATCAAATATTCTTGTACATTAAAA
>JAHDSP010000204.1 GCA_018432645.1 Bacteroidales bacterium
AAAAAATGTGGCTATAGATTTAGAGAAACTGCTAAATCACTTGTCTATTATTCTCATAAATACTATCTTTTAATGGAATATATAAAATGTATGTTAGAAGGTAAAAGCTTAAGAGCCTGCGCTAGAGAAGTTGGCATAAGTTTACCAACTAGCTTTAAATGGAGACATAAGATTCTATCTGCTATTCAAGGATTAGAGGGAGGAATTAACTTCTCTGGAATAACAGAAGCTGACGAGCTATTAATGCAATATTCTGAAAAAGGTCGCAAATATAAAACTCTAGAAGAAAAAGAACAAGCAATGAAAACTGTTCATCCCAATGTGGCTGTATTAGTAATGACAGATAGAGAAGGTAATTTGCTTCTTAAGCACACTGGCGAAAATAGAGTCCAGAATAGTCAGATAAAAGCAGAGCTAAAGCGACGTGTATCAGAGAAAAATTTAATATGTTTTAAACCTAATGATGAGTTTCAGCAAGCAGTGTCAGAATCACCAAGCAAAAAGGTATTAGTTATATCACAAAACGAAAAGATATTAGTTAGACGTAAAACAAAAGGATTAGCAGTTTATAGTGTAAATATAGCTGAGAAAAAGATTACTAATTTCTTAATTTGGATGATGAGATTCAGAGGAGTAGCTACAAAGTATTTACAGAACTACCTTATGTGGTTTGTAGTAATGAATAAGTACTTGAAAGATGAGGTAGAGTCAGACATTGGACGACTATTGAACCTTTCATCCCACGATAGATGGGCGTGGGAGCGGTATTTTAGATTGATGAAGTTAAAATATTAAATATCATGTAAAGTTAAACAATATAATAATTTATATTTATCTTCACTTTTTTATCAGATCTTCCCAAAAAATATTAAATAAAATATGACTATATAGTAGTACAAGTCTATTTTGAGGGGTATTTAGATTTAATTTTATTTATGCAATAAGTTCATACAATTAAAAGCCAGATTTCCTCAATATCCATCAGGCTATTGAGTTATTAAAAATTTTTTAATTCTTGGGAAAATCTATTAAAATATTAATCTTTTACTTCTTTCCCCTCCCTTCCCCTAATCTTAAAAACCTGGTAATTGCGTTACTATCGGTGGTATTTGTAGCAAAGCTCCCATTATAAATAAAAATACTATGAATTTCCAAATATATTTAACCCATACATTATACTGTATCTTTGCTATTCCCAAAACTCCCATTAGTACTCCACTGACAGGGGTTATCATGTTTGTAAAACCATCTCCTAGCTGATAAGCTAATACTCCTAATTGTCTAGAAATACCTAATATATCGCATAAGGGTGCAATTATAGGCATTGTGAGAGCTGCTTTTGCTGAACCTGATGGCAAAATAAAATTAAATAATGTTTCAAATATGTACATCCCTTGTGCTGCTAAAAATTTTGAATTTTCTGGTATTGCATTCGCAGTTGCATATAGAATAGTATCCAATATTTTACCATCTTGCAATATGACTATTATTGCTGAAGCTAATCCAACTATTAATGCTGCTGAAGCAATATCTTTAGCACCTTCTATCATTGTTTTTGCTATATCATTTGCTTTCATCTTTATGCTCATTCCAGTGAATACACCTAATACTAAAAACAATGTAGCTATTTCCTTTATATACCAATGCCATATTAATACACCTAATATCATTGCTATTATTGTGAAAGCAAGTAAATATAATGCATAAATTTCTTTTTTATATCTAATTAATATATATATTCCTGCCATTATATTGAATATTATTAAGCATATTAAAATTATTGCTTGGGTATTCATTTGATTAATAGTAATGATTTGTATTAATTCGTAAATCATAAATAAATTAATAAGTATCCACGTGAGCCATCCTCTCCAATCTGCTCGTTCGCTAATGATTTCTTCATCTTTCACAGTTATATTTCTCCAATATTCATCTGAATCATAAACCAATGATAGCTTAGGATTTTTATATACTTTTTTAGCATATCTAAGCACAAAAATTATCCCTATTATAGTAAATAAAAACCATAAAAATATTCTATATTCTATTCCAGAAAATATTGGAATACCTGCTATACTTTGAGCTATTCCAACTGTAAAAGGATTTGTTACGCCTCCGATAAATCCTATCGTAGCTCCTACGAAAACCACACTTACTGCTACTATACTATCATATCCTAATGCTATAAATACGGGTACAAAAAGTACAATAAATGCTATGGTTTCTTCGCTCATCCCAAATGTAGCTCCAAAAATGCTAAATACAATCATAAAGATTATGATAATTAAGTGATTACCTTCTCCGATTAATGGTATTTTCTTTTGTTGCCATCCTTGTGTGATTTTTAATAATTTATTTATGGCTACATCTAAAACTTTCCCTTTATTTATAAGAAAAAAACTAGCACCTACTATGAAAATAAATGCTATAATCTCGATTTTGTCTACAATTCCATCAAAAATCGATGAAAACACTTGCCAAGTTTGTGGATGTTGCTCGATATGATGATAGCTTGTTGCATCTATTACTGTCTTTTGTCCTTCGTCAGTTAATATTGTTATTTGATTAAATTCTCCTGCAGGTACTATCCACGTTAATATTGTAGTTATTATTATAAGAAAAAAAACTATTACATAACTATGAGGGAATTGTCTTTTTTTCATTTTTTTAGCAAAGATAATAATGTTAATAAAAATTTAGATTTGTAGTTTTAAAAAATTTATTTGCTTGTTCTAAAGAATCAATTGTACCAATATCAAACCAATATGAATCTGTATCTTCATAGTAGCTAACATTATATTTTTCTGTCCAATTCAAAAATAAGTTTATAATACTAAAAGCTCCAGTATAAGGTATATCTTGCAGTAAGTCATATGAAATCAAGCTTATACCCGAAAAACTGAATTCTTTGGTAGGCATAACAACATTTTTTATTGTTTTTTGCACATTGTTATTGTGATTAACCCAACCTACTAATTTATTAGTACTATCAAATATCAATTTTCTTTCATTTGTTCGATTTTGCACTACTAACAGTACATCGATATTTTTACTATTTTTATATTTTAATAATTCTGAAAAATTTGTATCGCTCAATATATCTACATTGTGTATTAATATTGGTTCGTCTTTTATGAATAAATCTTTTGCTTTTAGCAATGCTCCGCCTGTATCTAAGAGCATTTCACTCTCATCAGAAATTACAATTTCCATATTAGGATAGGATAATTTTTTTATATAATCAATAATTTTATCTGATAAATAATGAACATTTACTATTACTCTGCTTATACCAAATTTATATAACTTGTCTAAATTTAACTTTAATATAGGTTCATTATTCACCTCAATTAAAGCCTTGGGAATATTATTGGTTAAAGGTCTAAGTCTAGTTCCTAATCCAGCACTCAATAATAATGCATTCATTATTTTTTTAGCAAATGTAAATATTTTAGTTTATTTGTCATCATTTTCGTAATTTTGCTAATATTAAAATCTAAAAATATGATATTAAAAAATATAATTAATGAAATCGAATCTGCTTATCCTCTGTATATCCAAGAGCCATATGATAATTCTGGGCTAATCATAGGAGATAGGAATGCTGACATCACAGGTATACTAATAGCTCTAGATTTAGATTTAAATGTAATAAATGAGGCTATCTCACAAAACTGTAACCTTGTAATAACTCATCATCCTTTTATTTTTCATAATATAAAAAAAATAGTAGCTGGTAACGATGTCTATGATCTACTTCAATTAATTATAAAAAATAATTTAAACATTTATGCCTGTCATACACCAATGGATAAATCATCATATGGATTAAACATAGCTATAGCAGAAAAAATACATTTGCAAAATATAAAAATTTTAAAACCACAAACTAATCTTTTATGTAAATTAATTACTTTTTGTCCACACGACTATGCTGACAAAGTTAGAGACGCACTATTCAACGCAGGTGCTGGTGTGATAGGCAATTATGATAGCTGTAGCTATAATATTCAAGGGACAGGCACATTCAGAGCAGGAGAATATACAAATCCATTTGTTGGTGAGAAAAATAAATTACATTATGAACCAGAAACAAGAATAGAAACTATTTTTCCCAAATGGCTTAAAAATGACATTATTTCAGCATTAATAAATAATCACCCATATGAAGAGGTAGCATACGATATTTATCCACTAGAAAATGTACATCCACAAATAGGATTAGGAGCTATAGGTGAACTAAAAAATTCTAAGGAATTGGGCGAATTTTTATCTATGATAAAAAAGATTTTCTCATTACCTATGATTCGATATAGTCGAACAGATAATAATAAAAAAATTAATACTATTGCAATATGCACTGGATCAGGTATAGAGCTATTGCCAGAAGCTATAAATCAAAATGCTGATGTTTTTTTAACAGCAGATATTAAATATCATGATTTCCAAGCTGCAAATAACAAAATTTTATTGGTAGAAATAGACCATTATGAATCTGAAATCATTTTTATAGAAAAAATGTATGATTTTTTATCAAAAAAATTTCATAATTTTGCAATTCAAAAATTTGAAAAATCAAATTCGTATATAAAATATTTTTAATATAAGTAATTATGGCAAAAAAACAAGAAAATAAAAAAAGTACCTCTACATCAAAAAAAATAAATAATACTGAAGAAGGAACTAAAAAAGCTGTTACTACTAAAACTACTAGCAAAAAAACTACAGAGGGCAAAAATACTAAAACTACTGCTAGTAAAAACAATACTCCTAAAAGCAAAGAAAAAAATGTAAAAATCAATTCAGAAAAAACTACTAAAGCAAAAAAATCTCCTAAAACTCAATTAAAAACTGAAAAAAATAGTAAAGAAACCAAAGTAAAGACAAAAATAAAAGCTAAAGAACCTATTATAGACGAGAAAAAAAATATAAAAACTACTTATAATATTAAAGATGAAGAATCAGATAATTTAGAAAATTTGGTTGTAGAAAAATTAAAATCACTATATAAACTACAATATATTCACACTCAACTAGATAAAATCAGAATAATTCGAGGAGAATTACCAGCAGAAGTTCAAGATATGGAAGACGAAATCGAAGGACTAAAAACAAGAATGGGAAAAATAAAAGAAGAAATCGAAAAATCAGAAGAAAATATTAAATACCAAAAAATTAAAATTTCCGAACTTACAGATAACATAAAACATAGAAAAGAACAACAATATCAAGTACGTAATAACAGAGAATATGAAGCTCTAACTAAAGAAATAGAAAATTTAGAGTTAGATATTCAATTAGCTGAAAGACGAATAAGAGAAACACAAGATAAAATTGGCATAAAACAAGAACAATTACAAGAAGCTAAAGAACAAATAGATGAAAAAATAGCTATACTTAGCGATAAAAAATCTGAACTAAATGAAATAATTAAAGAAACAGAAGAAGAAGAAAAACGACTTAATGCTTTGCTCAATGAATCCTTAAAAAATGTAGAAGAACGATATTTAAAAGCATATACGAGAATACGTAATGGAGTATCAAATGGATTAGCAGTAGTAGGCATTGTAAGGGATGCATGTGGTGGTTGCTTCAATAATATACCTCCACAACGCCAATTAGAAATAAAACTACATAAAAAAATATTAATTTGCGAATATTGTGGTAGGATTTTAGTAGATGACGATATAATAAAAGCTGTAGAACAAGAATTTGCAAAAAAATAATATTCAAAATAATTTCTATTAGTCAGATACAATGTGAGTGGGATAGATAAAGGGAAGTGAGATAAAATAGTGATTAATATTGTTAGTGAGTAGATAATTTACATATAGTGAAATTATATCTGTTTAAAATAATTAATGATATTAATATCATATCAAAATTATTTTATGTATATTTGCCAAAAAATCAATATATATGAAGACTTTAGTTGATAACATTGATAAACATCTGGCTATGAGTAAGGAAGACTCCAAAGCCTTCTTCGATAATCTCTACGATTTCCTGCTAGAGAAAGAAGCAGACGCTATAGATTACCAAGGTTTAAAAATTCAAAGTACTCCACCACTATGTCCAAACTGTCGTAGCAACAATATTGTAAAAAATGGCAAACAAAAAGGTATGCAAAATTATCGTTGCAAACACTGTGGCAGACAATTTAGAATTACCACTGGCACTTTTGTGTATCGATTACAAAAACCACAACTTATGCTCGAGTACATTCGTTGTATGGTTGCAGGCAAAAGTCTCAGAGCTTGTGCTATAGAGGTTAGCATTAGTCTACCAACAAGTTTCACTTGGCGACACAAAATTCTCTCTGCTTTGAAAAATTTTGACAAAAATGTAAATTTCTTTGGCATAGTAGAAATAGACGAATTGCTGATGGATTATTCTGAAAAGGGAAGAAAATATTCAAGTGTAAAAGAGATGAAACAAGCAATGAGAAAAAAGCCAAAGAAGGTTGCTGTAATAGTTGCTACAGATAGAAGTGGAAATATCCTATTCAGAAACACCGAGAATAAAAGAGTTAATCGAGAAGACATCGAGAAATTTCTAAAAGGCAAAATACCAGAAGATGCAGTTTTATGTACAGGTACCAAATACGCATTTAGACATATAAGAAAGAGCAAAGTGAAACACAAAGAAATTGTAGGAGCCAAAAAGAAAAAACGAGGTATCTATAGCACAGCTATAGTGAAGGCTAAGTCAGAGGAATTCACCAAATGGATATATTCAAAGTTTAGAGGAGTAGCAACCAAATACCTGCAAAACTACATTATGTGGTATGTAGCGATAGGTAAATATCTATCAGGAGGCGTCATTAGTAATACTGGCAGAATGCTTAACCTTGCATCCTCGGACAGATTTGCGTGGTATGAATATTTTAGAGTGAGTAAAATATCATATATTGTTTGAAACATTTGAAAAATGTTCATTAATCTTTTACCTCTTATTCATACCTACTCTGTTTTAAAATCCCTTTATCAATAATTTGTGATTTAATCAACCCCTTGAATTTTACATTAACAAAAAATTTGTATTTTTGTTATCATTTTTTTATCATATTTTTTAACTATATGTGCGGCATTGCTGGTATCTATTCTGATTTTATAAAAAACTTATATCCTGATTTTATTGCTAAAAATGTATGTGATTCCCTTAGACAAAGAGGGCATGATTCTCAAAAATATGAAATTATCAATTCTAAATT
>JAHDSP010000231.1 GCA_018432645.1 Bacteroidales bacterium
AAAAACTAAATCTAATAGAACATATAGATGCCCTACTGCTAGACATTGGAAATCTCAATTTTGGAATTTTAAAATTACTAATGTTGCTAATATTTTTTCAACCTAATTTTTTTGACAACACTATTTTAAAATAGAGCCATAGTTTTTTATTAATCAACTTATAAACACTTTTATCTATCACTCATCGCCCATCACTCATCACTTATTACCTATTTATTGTCTGAATCATGATTTATGGGATTAAAGGATTTTGGAAATAAATCTCTTATTTGAGTGCATTTGTGGACTAAATTACAACTAATATCTTACTAAACACCTTATCCCATATTAACCATTAACCACTTATCACTAATCACCTATCACCTATCACCTATCACCTATCACCTATCACCTATTCTCCCAGTCTCCCCATCACCACCTCTCCCCGTCTCTCCTACCCTATCCCTTACATTTTTTCAATATACCAATCAATTGTCTTAGATAATCCTTCAATAAAATCAGTTTTAGGTTGCCATCCGAGCTCTTTTTTAATCTTTGTACTATCAATAGCATAGCGCAGATCATGTCCTAGTCTATCTTTTACAAAAGTTATTAATTTTTCACTATATCCTACTGGTCTATTAAGTTTCTCATCCATAATTTTGCAAATCAATTTCACTAGATCAATATTTCGCCATTCATTATTACCACCGATATTATATGATTCGCCAATAATACCTTTTAGCCAAACAAGTTCTAGAGCTTCACAATGATCATCTACATACAACCAATCTCTAATATTAATACCTTGTCCATAAACAGGTAATGGTTTTTCATGATAAATATTACTAATTATTACTGGCAAAAGTTTCTCTGGATATTGATTAGGACCATAATTATTAGAACAATTTGTAACAATAGTAGGCAAGCCATATGTATGGAAATAAGCTTTAACGAAATGATCGCTTGATGCCTTAGATGCTGAATAAGGGCTGCGTGGAGAATATGGCGTTTGCTCAGTGAAATATCCTTGCTCTCCTAATGAACCATATACCTCGTCAGTAGAAATATGTATAAACCGTCTATTATTAAAATCTCCATCCCAAACAGTTTTAGCTGCATTAAGCAAATTCACAGTTCCTATCACATTTGTATATACAAAATCCATTGGATTTACAATAGATCTATCTACATGACTCTCTGCAGCTAAATGAAAAACTGCAATAGGATTATATTTTTTAAAAATTTCAAAAATAGCATCAAAGTCCACAATATCCACTTTGATAAAAGTATAATTAGGTTCGTTTGCTACCTCTTTTACATTATTTAGATCTCCAGCATAGGTTAATTTATCCAAATTAATAATATGATAATTAGGATATTTTTTTACTAATCTACAGACGAGATGAGATCCTATGAATCCTGCACCTCCTGTTACTATAATATTATCCACGGTTTTATATATTTTTTATAATTATTATACCATTGCCAGCTATGTACTAGCATATCTTCTAAATTATATTTAGGTGAAAATTTTAATAAATCTTTCATTTTACTATTATCAGTATAAATAGCGGAAATATCTCCTTTTCTCCTAGCTCCAAATCTATATGGCACTTTTTGTCCGACGACTTTTTCGAAAGTATTTATTAGCTCTAGCACTGTATATCCTTTACCTAATCCCACATTAATAACTTCATAATTGAAATTAATTTTATTACTAAATAAACTATCCAAAGCAGCCACATGTGCCTCTGCTAAATCTACTACATGTATATAATCTCTTAGAGGAGTACCATCCACAGTTTGATAATCTTTGCCAAATATAGTGAGCTCTGGTAAAGTATTATCTACACTTTGCCACAAATAAGGCAAAAGTCCTTTTGATTTTATAGTAGGTATTTCTCCAATCACTATATCAGGATGTGCACCTATTGGATTAAAATAACGCAAAGAAATAACTTTCATTATATTATATGCATTAGCATAATTTTTTAATATATATTCACTCATCTGCTT
>JAHDSP010000357.1 GCA_018432645.1 Bacteroidales bacterium
AAGATAATGTAAATTTCTTTGGAATAGTAGAATTAGAAGAACTTCTAATGAATTATTCTGAGAAAGGTAAAAAGAAACGAGACAAGAAAGATATAAAAAATCTAACGAAAAAGAAGCCAACTAAAGTAGCAGTATTAGCTGTCACAGATAGAAGTGGAAATATTTTGTTTAAAAAATTAGAAGATAATAGAGTGCAAGCCGATCACATATCTAATTTTCTAAAATTAAGAATATCTGATAATTCAGTGATATGTGGTAGCAATAAAAAAGCTTTCAAGACAGTTAATGCAGAACATATAAAACACAAAGAGATAACAAACAAAAATAAGATGAAAGGAGGGATATATAGTGTATCAACTATTCATGAGAAGATAACAGATTTTGTTGGATGGATTTATTTTAAGTTTCGCGGAGTGGCTACAAAGTATTTAACAAACTACATAATGTGGTTTGTAGTGAGGGGAAAATATCTGGCAGATAAGATTATAGAAGACACGGGGAGGTTGTTGAATTTGGCGGCGTCGGATAGGGGGGCATGGGAGCGGTACAGAGATTTGATGTCATCAACATATTTAATCTATAACATTTAAAATTTGTTTTAATTTCCCCTTACATTCATCTTTTACAATATTTATTTTTTATTGCCTATTTCAATTAAATTTATTATATTTGCAAAAAAAGATATGGAAAAGTACAATTCAAAACAGTTGATCGAAATTGATTCAAAGTATGGTGCACACAATTATCATCCGTTGCCAGTAGTAATAGAAAAAGGAGAAGGTGTGTATGTATGGGATGTAGAAGGCAAGAAATATTTTGATTTTTTATCTGCCTATAGTGCTGTCAATCAAGGTCATTGCAATCCTAGAATAGTAAAAGCAATGACAGAGCAAGCTAAAACATTAACATTGACATCTCGTGCTTTCTATTCTAAAGCTTTAAGCTTATTTACTCAATATATAACTAATCTGTTTGGATATGACAAAGTTTTAATGATGAATTCAGGTGCAGAAGCAGTAGAGACAGCTCTCAAATTAGCACGTAAATGGGCTTATGAGGTAAAGGGAATTCCACAGTATGAAGCTAAAATAATTACTTGTGAAAATAATTTTCATGGTCGTACAATTACTATTGTAAGCTTTTCTACTGATCCAGAAGCCAATACAAATTTTGGACCTTTCACTCCAGGATTTATTACTATACCTTATAACAATCCTTCTGCTTTAGAAGAGGTTTTAAAAGAACCTAATGTGGCAGCATTTTTAGTAGAACCTATACAGGGTGAAGCTGGCGTCATGGTTCCCGATGATGGCTATTTGAAAACTTGCTATGATTTATGCAAAAAAAATAATGTGTTATTTATAGCTGATGAGATACAAACTGGATTAGCTCGTACTGGTAAAATGTTAGCTTGTGACTATGAAAATATACATCCTGATGTTTTAATTTTGGGTAAAGCTCTTAGTGGTGGTATGATGCCTATCTCAGCTGTATTAGCTAATGATGAAATTATGCTCACTATTAAACCAGGTCAACATGGTTCTACCTTTGGAGGTAATCCATTAGCTTGTACTATTGCTACTGAAGCATTAAATGTCTTAATTGATGAAAAATTAGCTGATCGTGCTGCTAAACAAGGTGAACTATTGAGATCAGAATTGAAAAAAATGCAAAAAGAATTCGATGTTTTAAAAATTGTTAGAGGCAAAGGCTTACTCAATGCGATAGTGATAGAACCAAAAAATGGAAAAGAAGCTTGGGATCTTTGTCTGAAAATGGCAGAATATGGGCTTTTAGCCAAACCTACTCATCAGCATATTATCCGTTTTGCTCCTCCATTAGTAATTACTGAAGAACAAATACTTGAGTCATTAGACATAATCAAACGAGCTCTGAAAGATACATTCTAAATAATATTTGACTAATTTTTGAGAAAAAGAGGACGTATTTAAGTCCTCTTTTTTTATAATATAATAATTTTTTTACCTGTTTTAAAAATTTCAAATAAAAAAGGAGCAAATTAATTTGCTCCTTTTTTATCTATTTAACATTGTTTATTAAAATCGATAATATTTGAAATTTGTTCCCATAAAGCTACCTACACCATTGAGATACTCTTCTATTCTAATTAATTGATTATATTTAGCTATCCTATCAGTTCTAGACGGGCTGCCTGATTTCATTAATCCAGAGTTTGTAGCTACTGCCAAATCAGCTATAAAAGTATCTTCTGTCTCACCACTTCTATGACTAACTATTGCTGTATAGCCATTAGTTTTAGCATAATTTATAGTATCTAATGTTTCTGTAACTGTGCCTATTTGATTAAGTTTTATTAAAATCGAATTAGCTATTTTTCTTTCTATTCCTTTTTTTAGAATTTCTATATTAGTTACAAAAATATCATCACCTACTAATTGTATTTTGGAACCTAATTCTTTTGTTAAAAGCTCCCATCCATCCCAGTCATCTTCTGCTAGCCCATCTTCTATACTTACTATAGGATAAGTGTCTACCCATTTTTTATATAATTCTATCATTTCTTCTGTTGTTAAAGTTTTGCCCGAAGATTTTTTAAGTTTATAAATTTTTTCTTTTGTATCATAGAGTTCTGATGCGGCTACATCGAGAGCTATAGCTACATCGATACCTGGTTTATATCCAGCTTTAGTGATAGCTTCTACTAAAAGTTTTAATGAATCTTCATTTGTAGATAAGCTAGGAGCGAAACCTCCTTCATCTCCTACTGATGTTACGTACCCATTATTTTTTAAAATAGATTTCAATGTATGAAATATTTCTGTACCCATTCTTAATGCTTCGCTAAATGTAGTAGCATTGATAGGCATTATCATAAATTCTTGAAAATCTAAATTATTATCGGCGTGAGCACCTCCATTTATAGTATTCATCATAGGTATAGGTAGTGTATGTGCATTTACACCTCCTATATATCTGAATAGTGCTTGATTTGTACTTTGTGAGCCTGCTACAGCACACGCCATAGAAGCGCCTAAAATAGCATTTGCCCCTAATCTGCTTTTATTTGGAGTGCCATCTAGTTCTATTAAAGTTTTATCAATTAATCTTTGCTCAGAGACATCAATACCTTTAATAGCAGATGCTATTTCAGTATTTACATTATTTACAGCTTTTAAAACACTTTTGCCTAAGTAATATTTTTTTTCGCCGTCTCTTAATTCTAATGCTTCTCTTTTGCCAGTAGAAGCTCCTGATGGCACACATGCTTTACCATACTCGCCAGCGTCAGTTAAAACTTCTACTTCTATTGTTGGGTTGCCTCTAGAATCTAAAATTTGTCTAGCATAAACTTGAAAAATATTTCCCATACTTTTTATATTTTTTTTGAAACTGCAAATTTATAAAAAAATTTTTTACTATGACGTAATATATACTTTGGCTTAATTTTTGTTTTATTATTTACTAATTTTTTTGTAATTTTGTAATATATTAAAAGAAATTTCGGAGGTAATAAATATTATGAGAGGTATTTTAAAAAATATTATGCCTACTAAGCATGAACGAGACATGAAGGCTCTATGGCCTATCGTAAATTCAATTAATGAAGCATATAATAAAATTGAAAAATTGTCTAATGATGAATTACGTTCTAAAACATTAGAGTTTAGAAAATTAATTTCAGATACTATAGAAAGTGAAGAGAAAGAATTAAATGAATTAAAGACTCGTATAGATGAAGAGTTAGACATGTCTATAGATCAGAAAGAAAAAATATTTCATAAGATAGATGAATTAGAAAAAATTATTTATCAAAAAACTCAAAAGGTTCTTAATGACATTTTACCAGAAGCCTTTTCTGTTGTTAAAGAAACAACAAAACGTTTTAAAGACAATCCAGAGATAGTCGTTACTGCTACTGATTTTGATAGAGAATTAGCTACTAAAAAAAATTATGTAAGAATAGAAGGTGATAAAGCAATATGGCAAAATCATTGGATAGCTGGTGGTACTGAAATCACCTGGGATATGGTTCCTTATGATGTGCAATTAATGGGTGGCGTCGTTTTGCACCAAGGTAAAATTTCAGAAATGGCTACTGGTGAAGGAAAAACTTTAGTTGCTACTTTACCAGTATATCTCAATGCCTTGCCAGGTCGTGGAGTGCATATTGTTACTGTTAATGATTATTTGGCTAAACGAGATCAAGAATGGATGGGACCGATATATGAATTTCTTTTTTTAACTGTTGATTGTATTGATAAACACGAGCCTAATAGTGAATCTCGTAAAAAAGCTTATTTAGCAGATATCACTTATGGTACTAATAATGAATTTGGTTTTGATTATTTACGTGACAATATGGCATTCTCTTTAGATGACATAGTACAACGTGGACATTATTATGCTATTGTAGATGAAGTAGACTCTATTTTAATAGATGATGCTCGTACACCTTTGATTATTAGTGGACCTACGACTCAAGTACGTGAGCAAGAATATGACGAGCTAAAGCCATATGTTATTAAGCTAGTAAATGCTCAAAAACAATTAGTTAATAAACTTCTAAATGACGCAAAAAATTACTTGCAAAAAACAAATAGATCTAATGAGGATGAAAAATTAGGTGGTGAGGCTTTATTACGTGCACATAGGGGCTTGCCTAAATACGGACCATTAATCAAATTCCTTAGTGAGCCAGGCATGAAAGCTATATTACATAAAACTGAAAATGTTTATTTAGCTGAAAATCAAAAAAATATGCCTATCATCGATGCAGAATTATATTTTGTAATTGATGAAAGAAATAACTCTGTCGATCTGACAGATAAAGGAACTGAACTTTTAGCTAAAGATACTGGAGATCCTAAATTTTTTATTATCCCAGACATTGGTAGTGAATTAGCTGAATTAGAAAATAGTAATATTGATTCTAAAGAAAAACAAGAAAAAAAGAATGAATTATTAGAAGATTTTGCTATCAAAAGTGATCGTATTCATACTATGCATCAATTACTCAGAGCATATACTTTATTCGATAAGGATGTAGAATATGTAGTTTTAGATAATAAAGTTAAAATCGTAGATGAGCAAACTGGTCGTATATTAGAAGGGCGTAGATATTCTGATGGTTTACACGAAGCTATCGAAGCAAAGGAAAATGTAAAAGTGGAGGCTGCTACTCAAACTTATGCTACTATTACTCTACAAAATTATTTTAGAATGTATAAAAAACTTGCTGGTATGACTGGTACCGCAGAAACTGAAGCTGCTGAATTTTGGGATATTTATAAATTAGATGTAATTGTAATACCTACTAATAAACCTTGTATACGTATAGATGCCGAAGATTTAGTTTATCGTACTAAACGAGAAAAATATAATGCAGTTATTAATGAAGTAGTTAATTTGGTACAAAAAGGCAGACCTGTATTGATAGGTACTACTTCTGTAGAAACTTCTGAGTTACTTAGTAAAATGTTGACTCTAAGAAAAATAAAACATAATGTGTTAAATGCTAAACAACATCAACGTGAAGCAGAAATAGTAGCTAAGGCCGGTCTTGCTGGAAGCGTGACTATAGCTACTAATATGGCTGGTCGTGGTACTGATATTAAATTAGGACATGGGGTCCGAGAAGCGGGTGGTTTAGCAATCATAGGCACAGAACGTCATGAATCTCGTCGTGTAGATAGACAGTTGCGTGGACGTGCTGGCCGTCAAGGAGATCCAGGTACGAGTCAATTTTTTGTTTCTCTCGATGATGATCTTATGCGTCTTTTTGGTAGTGATAGAATGATAAAAGTACTCGATAGAATTGGATATAAAGAGGGCGAGGTTATTCAGCATCCTATGATTACTAGATCTATCGAACGTGCTCAAAGAAAAGTAGAAGAAAATAATTTTTCTATTCGTAAACGTCTACTAGAATATGACGATGTGATGAATTATCAGAGAACTATTATTTATGATATGCGTAGAAATGCTTTGTATGGTGAAAAATTAGATGCCGATATAGTACAAATGTTTAAAAAAGTTGCTAATGATTTAGCAGAGGTTTATCAGGATAATAATGATTTTGCTTCTTTAAGCATGGCTTGTTTACAAACTTTTGGCATTGAGGTACCTTTTGATGAGAAACGTTTCTTGTCTGATAGGGTTTCTAATCTCTCTGATGAATTATTTAAGGCCGCTTATAATACTTATAATGATAAACGCCATTTCTATGCTGAACAAACTTATCCTTTGATTAAAGAAATTTATGAAAATGCCGGTAAACGCTATGAAAATGTTGCTGTTCCTTACTCTGATGGTAAAAATCAATTTACTATAATTGCTCCTCTTAAAAAATCATATCAAACTAGAGGCCTCGAATTAATGAAAAGCATAGAACAATTTGTTACCTTTTCTATTATTGACAAAGCTTGGATGGACCATTTAAGAGAAATGGATGATCTCAAACAAAACGTAAATGCTGCTGTTTATGAGCAAAAAGATCCATTATTAATCTACAAAATCGAAGGTGCTCAGCTTTTTGATCAATTACTTAATAAAATATATCTTGAGGTAGTAAGAGCTCTCAGTATTGGTAGAATACCTGTAGCAGAAGAGCAACTGCAAGAAACAGATCAGGAAAAGCGTACTGCTAAAAAAAGAAATTATAAAACAGGTAGAGATTATAACACTCCTGTAGGCACTTCACAAGCTGCACAAAAACATCAAGAATATAATAATCCTTCTGAAGTAGCTGTGGCTAATGAACCTTTCAAATCTCAAAAAGTTGGCCGTAATGATCCTTGTCCTTGTGGTAGTGGTAAAAAATATAAACAATGCCACGGCAGAACTAATTAATTATATGTCGTAAATAGGATATATCGCTCTACCTAAAATTTTAAGCTTATTTTATTTGTTAATGATTATAAAGAATATTATAATAAACGACATATATTATTGCGCAATAAATAAAAATATATTATATTTGCAAAAAAATATAATATATGCAGAAATTAAAAGTAAAAAATCCAGATGCTATAAAAGAACAGATAAGAGAATATCTAAAGAGTAGTAATGAGGGGAGGTTTGTACATAGGTTACATGGTATTCTATTGCTTTTGAATAATGAGGATAATAATTGTAACACAGTAGCTAGTTTATTTAATAACTCACCACGATCATTATCGAATTGGGTACATAAATTAAATGAGAGTGGAGATATAAAAGTATTAAGGGACAAGCCCAAAAGAGGTAGACCACCGAAGCTTAATAGCGAACAATTAGAGCATATAAAAGCAATACTACAATATCCACCTTCTAAAGTTGGATTGGCTGATAATTTATGGGATGGCAAAACACTATCATATTATATTGAGCAAAGATTTTCGATTAAATTGGGAGTGAGACAATGTCAAAGACTATTTCATAAGCTTGGTTTTAGTCTTAAACGTGCGCGACCAATAGCTGACAAAGGTGATGATGAAAAAAAAACTAGCAAGAGATAGGTTACATGAAATTGTACATTCTGAAAAATATGATGTTTATTTTGAAGACGAGTGTCATTTTAGATTAACACTCACACTAACAAGAGCGTGGTTTTTGAAGGGAATAGTTCCAGAAATTAAATCACCAATTGGCAGATATAAAATAAATATTTATGGTGCAATGGGCTATAATGGACAATTAATAATTCAAGAGGTAGAAAAATTTAATGCTGACTCATTTAAACAATATTTAGAAACAATATTAGATAAAGCTAAATCTGAAAATAAAATATTGCTTGTACTTGACAATGCACGATATCATCATGCAAAAAAATTAAAAGATTATATTGAATCAATTAAAGATAGATTAGAATTATTCTTTTTGCCACCATATTCTCCTGAGATTAATCCTATTGAGATGCTTTGGAAGAAAACCAGAAGAGCTGTCACACACAACAGATACTTCTTTTCATTAAAAGAAATGTCTGATGAATTACATTTATTTTTTGGAAAATTTTGTCTACCTAATGATGAATTATCTAAATTAAGCGCATTTATTTAGGACGTTTATTATAAAAAAATAATTTTTTGTAAAAAATTTTTTTGGTTTTTCATTTAAAAAAAAATATATAATTTTGCCAAACCAATTTTAAAAAAATAAAACTATGAGTCAAATTGAAGAAAAAGTAAAAGCTATCATCGTAGACAAATTAGGAGTTAATGAAAATGAAGTAATTCCAGAAGCAAGTTTTACTAATGATCTAGGAGCAGATTCTCTAGATACTGTAGAATTAATTATGGAATTTGAAAAAGAATTTAATCTAAGTATTCCTGACGAAGATGCTGAAAAAATCACTACTGTAGGTGAAGCTATTGATTATATCAATCAGCACATTCAAAAGTAAAAAGCTAATACAATGGATCGCAGACGAGTAGTTATAACTGGAGTCGGTGCCATTACTCCTTTAGGTAATAATGTAGAAGATTTTTGGAAATCACTACTCGAGGGAGTTAGTGGCGCTGACTTCATTACTCATTTTGATGCTTCTAAATTTAAAACAAAATTTGCCTGTGAAGTTAAAAATTTTGATCCTGCTGATTACTTTGATAGAAAAGAACTACGTAAATATGACTTGGTTTCTACCTATGGAATAGTAACAGCTAATCAAGCCATTGCAGATGCTAATATTAATCCTGCTGATATTGACCCTTATAGAGTTGGTGTAGTATGGAGTAGTGGCATTGGTGGTATTCAAACCTTTTTTCAAGAAATAAAAAATTTTGTAGAAGGTGATGGTACTCCTCGCTATAATCCATTTTTTGTACCTAAAATGATAATTGATATCACTGCTGGTCATATTAGTATGGTACATGGTTTCAAAGGTCCTAACTATGCAACAGTATCTGCATGTGCCTCATCAGCTAATGCTATAGTAGATGCAATATTGCTTATTCGCTCTGGCTATGCTGACATTATCGTCACCGGTGGTTGCGAAGCTGCTATTACTGAACCTGGTATGGGTGGGTTTAACTCTATGAATGCTATATCTGTCAGGAATGATGACCCAAAAACGGCATCTAGACCTTTTGATAAAGATCGTGATGGCTTCGTAATGGGTGAAGGTGCTGCTGGATTGATAATAGAAGATTTAGAACATGCTAAAAAACGTGGTGCTAAAATTTATGCTGAAATTCTAGGCTTCGGGCTTAGTGCTGATGCATATCACATTACTGCACCACATCCTGAAGGTGAAGGAGCTAAACATGCTATGAGCTTCGCACTCAATGATGGTGGTATTGATAAATCTAAAATAGATCATATCAATACACATGGTACTGCTACTCCTACAGGTGACATTGCTGAGGCTAAAGCTATTGTAGGTGTTTTTGGTGAACATGCTAAAAATATTTCTATCAATTCTACCAAATCTATGCATGGCCATCTATTAGGTGCTGCCGGTGCTTTAGAGTCTTTAGCTACTATTTTGAGTATCAAAAATAATGTAGTACCACCTACTATTAATCACTTCACTGATGATCCAGAGCTACCTCAGCTAGATTATACTTTTAATCATAAAAAGGAAAGAATTGTCAACTACGCTATTAGTAATACTTTTGGTTTTGGTGGACATAATGTTTCTTTACTTTTTGGGAAATATAATGATTAGTTTTGGAACTAACATTAAAAAGAAATAATAAAGAATTAAAATCATTAAGAAAAGCAATTAATGATATTTTTGGGTTTAATCCAAAAAATATTTTTTTATATCAATTAGCCTTGACATCACGTTTTGTCGAGGCTTTTTTTAGTGGTGAAAAGATATCAAATGAAAGATTGGAGTTTTTAGGTGATGCAGTCATAGACCTTATCATTAGTCAATATTTATTTAGCAAATTCCCATATAAAGATGAGGGTTTTCTCACAGAGATACGTTCTCGTATCGTAAACACTGAATATTTAAGTATTATTGCCAAAGATATAAAACTATCTGAAATTGCAGAAAAATTTATTCCTGTTAATCATAAGACACCTCCTAAAAATTGGCTTGGAAATGTATTTGAAGCCTTTATAGGTGCTATGTTTTTAGATAAAGGGTATGATTTCTGTTATGATTTTTTTATTAGTTATATAGCAAATAAAACTTTGGATATTGAGAATATTATTGAACAAAAGCAAAACTACAAAAGTCAATTGATAGAATATTGTCAAAAAAATAAACTAAAGATCGAATTTAAATCCGAAAAATTAGACAGTGGTAGTGATTTTAAAATTAAAATTTTTATAAATAATAAACTTAAAGGAGAATCTACCGCTCCTACCATAAAACAAGGTGAAAAAGATGCTGCTAAAATTGCTTATGAAAATATAGATAAATAGAATTTTATTCATTAGCAAATAATTTTTTATTTTTCTGATTTCCATTTATTAAAACAACTTCATTACTTTGTATATACTTTGTAATGTTCTTATTTTTTTGTAATTTTGTAAAAAATATTATATGTTTGATAATCTAAGTGATAGGCTAGAACAGGCATTTAAAAAAATAAAAGGACAGGGACGTATTTCAGAGATTAATATTTCTGAGACATTAAAAGAGATTAGACGTGCATTAGTAGATGCTGATGTTAACTACAAAATAGCTAAATCTTTCACAGATAATGTTAAAAATAAAGCTATCGGACAACAAGTGATCAAGAGTGTATCTCCAGGTCAGATGATGATAAAAATTGTCCATGATGAGTTAGTAGATCTGATGGGAGGTCAAGCTGTTGATTTAAATTTGAAAAGTAAACCAGCTGTCATCTTATTAGCAGGATTACAAGGTAGTGGAAAAACTACCTTTGCTGCCAAGCTAGCTCGCTATCTTAAAAATAATAAAAAACGTAATGTGATGTTAATAGCCTGCGATGTCTATCGTCCTGCTGCTATCAATCAATTAAAAACACTCGGTGAGCAAGCTGGCGTTCAGGTATTTGCTAATGAAGATGAAAAAAATCCTGTAAAAATTGCTCTCGATGCCCTTAAATATGCAAAAGAAAATGATATTAATACAATAATAGTAGATACTGCTGGTCGTTTAGCTATAGATGAAGATATGATGAAAGAAATCAGAATGCTTTATGATGTTCTCAAACCAGACGAAACATTATTTGTAGTAGATGCTATGACTGGACAAGATGCTGTAAATACTGCAAAAGCTTTTAATGATGTTTTAGATTATGATGGAGTTGTTCTTACAAAATTAGACGGCGATACACGCGGTGGTGCTGCTATCTCCATTAAAGCCACAGTAAATAAACCTATTAAATTTAGTAGTATCGGAGAAAAATTGGATGATATTGATGTTTTTCATCCTGATAGAATGGCTAGTAGAATTCTAGGAATGGGTGATATTGTATCATTCGTTGAACGTGCCCAACAGCAGGTAGATGAACAAAAAGCTCGTGAGGTAGAGAAAAAAATCAAAAAAAATAAATTTGATTTCAATGATTTTCTTGATCAAGTGCAGCAAATAAAAAAAATGGGAAATCTTAAAAATCTCATGAGCATGATTCCTGGTATGAATAAAGCTATTAGAGATATAGATATTGATGATGACGCATTTAAACAAATAGAGGCCATTATTCATTCTATGACACCCTATGAGCGTGAACATCCAGAATCACTAAATGGATCTAGAAAAATTAGAATTGCTAAAGGTAGCGGCACTACTGTGCAAGATGTAAATACCTTTTTAAAACAGTTTGAAGAAATGCGAAAAATGATGAAAAAAGTTCTAAATGCAGATCCTAAACAATTAAAAAGAATGGAACAATTAAATAAAAATTTATTCTCATGAACATTTTAGATGGTAAAGCTACAGCAGAGCAAATAAAAGAAGAAATTAAAGCTCAAGTAGCACAATTTATAGACGATGGCTTTAGACCACCTCATCTAGCTGCTGTACTTGTAGGCAACAATCCTGCTAGCGAAACTTATGTTAGAAATAAAGAAAAAAATAGTAAATTAGTTGGTTTTACATCATCAGTTTATAATTTGCCAATAGATACTTGCGAAGATGAATTGCTTAAAGTAGTTGGATTCCTTAATGATGACCCAGATGTAGATGGCTTCATTGTACAGCTACCTTTACCTGAGCACATAAATGAAGAAAAAATTATTAATACTATCAATCCCCAAAAAGATGTAGATGGATTTCATCCAATTAATGTTGGTAAAATGGTTCTTGGTATAGATACATACTTGCCCGCCACTCCTAGTGGTATTATTGAATTACTAAAACGTAATAATATAGAAACTACAGGTAAACATGCTGTGATAATTGGTAGATCAAATATAGTTGGTACACCATTATCTATATTATTATCTAGAAAAAATGATTTTGGCAATTGCACGGTTACCCTTTGTCATTCTCAGACTCCCAATATACAAGAGTTTTCTTTGCAAGCTGATATTTTAGTAGCTGCAATTGGTAAGCCAGCTTTTGTGAAAGCAGATATGGTAAAAGATGATGCAATAGTTATAGATGTAGGCATAAATACTGTACCAGACAATACAAAAAAAAGTGGATACAGAACAGTAGGTGATGTAGATTTTGATGAAGTATCTAAAAAGGCTTCATGGATAACACCAGTACCAGGAGGCATTGGTCCTATGACTATTGTTAGTTTACTCATGAATACACTGAAAGCTTATAAATATAGATTTAATCTCTCTTGATTTTAATAATTCAATATTCCATTTGACTTTTTGAAAATTATTTTTTGCTATTTTTTATGTTATTAAAAAGATTAGAGCTTACAAATTTTAAAATACATGATTATTTAAAATTAGAATTTTCTGAAGGTCTTAATTATATTGTGGGAGATAATGGTATAGGAAAAACCTCTATCCTCGATAGCATTTATTATTTAGGACTTACACGCAATCCTTATAATATTACTGATAATAAATTTATACAATTTAATAAAGAATTTTTTTTAATAAAGGGATTTTTTTATTCAGATAATAATAGTCCAGAAAATATAGAAATTTTATATCATAATATTAATGGTAAAAAAGTAGGCAGAAATGAAAAATTCTATAAAAGATTTTCATCTCATTTAGGACTTATCCCTATGGTTTTTATTTGTCCATCGGATATTTACGAGCTAGTCTGCAATCAAGAAAACAGACGTAAACTGATAGATCAAATTTTATCACAACAAAGTAGTAATTATCTGAATGCTTTACAAAATTATCAAAAGCTTTTACAACAAAGAAACCATTTGTTAAAACAACAAAACTTGTTTGGTAAAGATTTTTCTAATATGCTAAATGCTATTGATACTAATATAATACCTCTGGATAAAGAAATTTATAAATATCGAACTAATTTAATAGCTGATATTAATAAAACTATTAATAATATTTTTTATTCCATATCTAATATTGATGTGCCTGTATCTGTACAATACGTATCAAACATTGATCCTGAGAACTTAGAAAATCTTTTTAATGACACCCTAGAAAATGATCTTCGTCTGACACATACTACGATAGGTATTCATAGAGATAAATTGTATTTTTTATTTAATAATGATGATATCTCACAGATAGCGTCTCAAGGACAACAAAAATTATTTATCATAGCTCTTAAATTATCTTTGTACCAGTGGTTAAGTAATCATTATAATGAACATGCAATTTTGCTATTAGATGATATTTTTGATAAATTGGATAAGTATCGAACAAATAAATTATTAGAACAATTACAAAATTTTAATCTAACTCAAATTTTTATAACTGATACAGATGCTGATAGAATAGCTAACGATCAGGTAAATAATTTAATAGTTTTATAAATTTCTTTCAAATATATTTTAATTTTGATTTATTATAATTCAAAAAAATGATATAATTTTGTCAAAAATTTAAATGGCAACAACAGCAGATATAAGTAATGGAATATGTATAGAATTTAATGGTGAGCTATACACAGTAGTAGAATTTCAACATGTAAAACCAGGAAAAGGCGGTGCATTTGTTAGGACAAAACTAAAACATATTCCTAGCGGGCGTATACTTCAGAATACTTTTCAATCAGGAGTTAAAATCAACATTCAAAGAATAGAAAGACGTCCTTATCAATTTTTATATAAGGATAATGAAGATTATCATTTTATGCATGTAGAGACATTTGAGCAAGTAATGATTCCTGAATCGCTTATTAATGCTCCGCAATTTCTTAAAGAAGGCCAAGAGGTAGAAATAGTTTTTCATGCAGAAACTGAAACTCCACTATTTTGTGAATTACCTACATATGTAGTTTTAGAGATAACATATAGCGAACCTGGTCTAAGGGGTGATACTGCTACTAATGCTATGAAACCTGCCATTTTAGAAACTGGTGCTGAAATTAGAGTTCCACTTTTTATCAATGTTGGTGATAAAATTAAAGTAAATACTCAAACAGGTGAGTATGGTGAAAGAGTTAATAAAGATTGAAAAATAAAAATATTTAACAAAAAAATATTAGAATAATGTACTTAGAAAGACAATATAGTATAGAAGAGCTTGTTACAATTATAAATAATCCAATTGCTAAGGTAATAGGAGATAAAAATATTAAAGCAACGGGCATCAATGAGATACATAGAGTTGTACCTGGAGATATTACATTTGTAGATAATGAAAAATATTTTAATCGTGCACTCAGCTGCTTAGCTTCGATAGTGTTAATTAATAAAGAAGTAGAAGCTCCTAATGGGAAAGTTCTAATATACTCAGATGATCCTTTTAGAGATTATGTAAAATTAGTAAAGTTTTTTGCACCTTTCCAGCCACAGGAAATGCCTATACATCCAAGTGCTGAAATTGGTGAAGGCACCATAATTCAGCCTTTAGTATTCATCGGGCCAAATGTAAAAATTGGTAAAAATTGTATTATTCATCCTAATGTTTCAATTCATGCAAATACAATCATTGGTAATAATGTAATTATTAATAGTGGAACAGTAATAGGAGGAGAAGCATTTTATTTCAAAAGACGCCCAGACTATCTAGATAAATTAGAAGGGTGTGGCAGAGTAGTCATAGAAGACGATGTAGAAATAGGATCATGCTGCACAATAGATAGAGGCGTATCATCTGATACCATTATAGGTAAAGGATCAAAATTAGATAATTTAATACAAGTAGGACATGATACTATCATAGGGAAAAATTGCTTAATAGCTGCTCAGGCAGGAATAGCTGGTGTAGTAAATATGGAGGATAACGTAATCCTTTGGGGACAAGTTGGAGTACAAAAAGATCTTACTATAGGTAAGGGAGCAATAGTTTTAGGACAATCTGGCGTTGCTAAATCTTTAGAAGGTGGCAAAGTTTATTTTGGTAGCCCAGCATCTGATGCATCAGATAAAATGCGAGAAATTGCTTTATTAAAGAAATTACCAGAATTATTCGAAGCTGTCAGTAAATTAATGAAAAATAATGGCATTTCGTCAGATTTGAAAATTAGTCATAAAGATATAAATAATATCGAGTAGGAATAAGTTTGAATAATAACAATTAATTAGTATTATGGGGCGTTTTTAAAAAGGTGTAAGGGATTGTAAATTATAAACATGTTATACTTTAAATATTTTATTATTTAAATAAAATTTATTAATTTCGTACAAATTTTATAATTATGAAGGAATTATTAGAAAATATTGATAAATACTTGGCTCTGCCAAAGGATCATAAACGTGATTTCCTAGATGAGTTATATCAATATCTCGTCAATAACAATGCCACTGCTGTAGATTATCAAAAAGTAAAAATTCAATCTACCGCAGCCATCTGTCCTGATTGCAGAAGTGAAAATGTAATAAAAGCGGGCAAAAGAAATGGCAGGCAAGTTTATA
>JAHDSP010000511.1 GCA_018432645.1 Bacteroidales bacterium
AAATTAAAAACTTTTATTATTACTGACTTTGCGGTAAATGAAATTTAAGGAATAACAAATTATCATTCTGAATCCAACCTGTTTTTTGATTTGGAGTAAGTATTTTTTGCCAATTGCCAATAGACTCAATGCATTTAACCTCAGTACCTTCATTGATAATAGCTACTGCAATAGATAAAGAATCTGGGCTACTATACAAATTAGTAGATTGAGTAGCAACAATGGCATTTTTAGAATTATTAATTTTAATATTTTGATATATAAAACTACTAAAAAAATAAATGAAGAAAATAGCAGAAAAAACAATTAGCCAGAATAAATGAGCACGATTAGAATTTTTTTTAAAAGCAAATAAAAAAATGAATAAGCTCAAAAGAACAAAGAAAGACCAGGTAACCCAAAATAAAATATTATAAGGAATAGCTGAAAGAATATTATTTGCAAAAGCAGTAAACCCCATAGGTTGTGGCAAGAGCTTAGCATATCCTTTGTTTACTAACAAATTGAGATTATCTTTAGCATTATTGTTATATTTAGATAATAAAATAGCTTTTTTATAAAACCAAATAGCAGTAGATATATCACCCATTCTATAGGAGGCATTACCCATATTATAATATAAATCATCAGTAATGTATCCTTTATTAATTAGAGATTCCCATAATTGATAAGCAGTTTTAAAATCTTGAGCTTTATAAGCACTATCAGCTTTTAATAATAAAGCATTAGTTTCTTTATTAGCAAAAGAACTTATCACACCACAAATAAAAATCAATAATATAGTAAGAATTATTTTTTTCATATATTAAATCTTTTTTCTAATAAATTCAAAAGCATGTTTATAAAAATACTTTAGGTCTGCACTAGAATCAGTAGGAGCATATGCATACATTTGGCATTCTTTAATAAAAGAAAGTAATTCATCGATGATGCTTTCATCTACATTATGTTCTTTCATAATTTCTTTAGCAGTATCAATATTTAATTTTGATAAAGGAATTGCATATTTATCAGAAATAAATTGCCATAGAGCAGAAAGTAATTGCTCAAAAAACTGTTTAGAATTATTTTCATTCATAAATTTATAAGCATATTTAAGTCGTTTACAAGCCTCTCTATCTGCTTTTTTTTGTTTTTGCAAAGTAAAGTCTGCAAGGATTTTCAAGCGTTTTCTATAAAAAATAGAAAGCAAAATAATTAATAATAGAGGAATAATAAACAATGAAATTGCAAAAATTTTATTAAAAATCAATTTATCAAAAATGCTAAGAGATTGAATTGGAGTAATATACTGAATATCATCTTTTAGATTAGTAATAGCAACTTGAGAATTTTTATTAGCATTACCAGGATCGAAAACTTGGATATTAAATTCTGGAGTTTTAACAGTAATGAACTTACCATCAGATATAGAAAAAAATGAAAATTCTATTGGTGGAATAGTGTAACTACCTGCATTAAGTGGATTTATAATATATTTAAAAGTACGAGTACCAGAGATACCACTATTAGATTTAGTAAAAGCATCTTCAATTTCTGGATCAAAAACTTGAAAATTATCAGGCAATTGAAGTTGTGGAGGATTAATCAAAGGGAGATTACCTTTACCGGAAATCAATAAATTGTAAACAATATTTTCACCGAGGAAACACCTATCATTTTCTAAAGAAGCACTGACAGTAAAATTGCCAACAGCATTAGAAAAGCTAGCAGGAGCACTATCAGGTAAAGGATTAACATGAATTTGAATAGGATTACTTTTGAGAGTAATTTTTTCTGGTTGAGTAATTAGAGAAGGACTGAACATGCTAAAGGGGTCAAAATTAAAAGGATCATTAAAAAAATTATCGAAAACGTCAAAAGGATCTCTATGGGCTACTGGCCTAACAATAATAGCTTCTACTTCTAATGGATCTACTTTTAAGGTACCTATTTCTTGTGGATAAAGAGCGATGCTACGAATATGAGCTACAACATAACGTTTGTCATTAATAGTTTTTTCTGTAGTTTTGGCATTTGTTTTATTATCAAGAAGATTTTCGCTCCAGAAACCTTTAAAAGATGGAGTTTTATTAATACCATATTGGCGAACATCAACACGAGTGTAAATGTAATAATTAAGGATAACGGGTTCACCTAAATAGACATTAGATTTATTAACTTCAGCTTTAAGGAAAATTTCATCATTATCTAATTGTGGAATATTTTTTGATTTATTTGATTGATTATTAGATTTAGATGCTTGAGATTTATTGTTAGAAGGAGAACCAGCTGGAGTAACTTTAATTGTTACACTATTGCTTTCTAACCATTTATTATCTACTAAAACTTTAGCTGGAGGTATAGTAAAAGAGCCTACTTTAGTAGGGAGAAGAGTAAAAATCCATTTTTGAGAATTGCTCCCATCATTAATAACTTTATTATTGATAATTACAGTCATTCCTCCACCTGTATAGCTCTGTTGGCCAATTACCCTGAAAGGTTCAAAATCTGGTCTAACAAATCTAGTAGAATTAGCTCCTTTAAGTTCATAAACAACATCAAAAGATTGATTAATAGGTACTGAAGAAAAATCAGTACTAGCAGTAAAAGATTGAGCAAATGAGCTAGTGAAAATTAATAAAAAATAAAATAAAAAACTTATTCTTTTCATCATTACCAATCTTTTTCTATTGAGCTTTTTGATTTCCTATAATTTAAAGTATCACGAAGCTGTTGTTGAGTTTGTAATTCTTTTTGTTGCATAGCTTTTAGCAGTCTTTCTATTTCTTCTTTACTCATTGATTTTTGATTTTGCTTATTATCTTGATTTTGCTGCTTTTTTTCATTATTATTCTGTTGTTGGTTCTGCTTGTCTTGCTCATCTTGCTTGTCTTGTTTATCATTATCAGATTGATTTTGATCGTTTTTATTCTGATCGTTATTTTTTTTATTATTATTTTTTTTCGATTGTTGCATCATTTTCCAAGCATAATTAAGATTGTATTGAGCATCGCTATCTAGAGGATTTAAACTCAATGCTTTAATATAGTAGTCAATAGCTTTATCATATTTTTTTTGTTCTAAATACAAATTAGCAATATTATAATAAATTTTACTTTTAGCAAAATTATTATTTTTATCTAATAAATTCAGAGAATTAATATACTCATTCTCTGCAAGATCATATTTTTTCTGATTATACAATGAATTAGCTAAATTAAAATAACCTTGAGATTTATGATCCGAAGGTAGTAAAAGGCCTTTGCGATATAGCTCCTCTGCTTGTTGCAAATTTCCTTTTCTATAAGCAGTATTGCCTTGAAATAAAAAAATATCTCCATTACTATTTTTCTCATTTTGAGAAAAAGAAAAATCAAAACAGAGAAAAATTAGAATAAAAAAAACGAATAATCTCATGTGTCTATATTTTTATGAATAAACTTTTGAAAATTATATTGCCATTTATCTTTGTGCTCAGATAATAAAAAATCGAATAAAAGGAATAAAAAAGCTGGAATCAAGAACCATAAATATACAGATTGATATTGGCCTATATAAGATTCTACACCTTTAGAAGTTTGAAATTTTTTAATTTCATCAAATAGAATCTCATGAACTTTGTTAAGGTTTTGATAATCGATTAGTTTACCGCCAGTAGCACTAGCTATAGAACTAAGAAGCATAATATTTGGAGTAGACGTAACTATGTTATTATTAGCATCTCTTTTATAATTAATGATATTCCCATTTTGTTTAATAGGAATAGGTGCTCCCTCTGGGGTTCCTAAAGCAACAACATAAACAGGGATATTATTGTCAGAATATCTTTTAAGAATTTCATTAGGGTCATCTTCGAAATTTTCGCCATCACTAAATAAAATAACCATAGGTTTTTTAACTTTAGAACGCTCAATAGCATAAAAAGTTGTAGAAAGAGCAGCATTAATGTTAGTACCTTGAGGTCGTGATAATTGTGGATCTGCTTCTGATATCATCATATTAGCAATAGATAAATCAATTGTCAAAGGTAAATATACAAAGGCGTCACCAGCGAAAAGCACTATTCCTACTCTATCTGAACCTAATTTTAAAAGCAAAGTTTTTATTATTTGCTTAGATTTTTCTAATCTATTAGCTTTAATATCTTCGGCAAGCATAGAATTGCTAATATCTAATATAATAAATATATCTGCAGCTTCTTTTTCGGCAGTAGTAATAGTTTTTTTAGGCTCTAAAGGATTCATAAGCGCAATAACAATAAAAATAAAGGCTAAAATAAATAAACTAAATTTAGTAATTACCTTTTTAAAAGAAAAATCATAAGAAATTTGTTTAAAATTATTTTTATCAAAATTTTTATCAATCCATTTTTTTTTTTGTCTATAAAATAAAATGAATATGAACAAAAAAAATAGTATTAACAACAATAACCAAGCTCTATCAGGATACATAAACTTAAACATATCTACTCCTTATTAGTATATAAAACTAATTTTATTTTATTAATAATTATTTGTAAAAATATTAAAAATTTTAAAAAATTGTTAATTACAAACGAAAGAAAATATTAATTATTGTATCAATCAGAGATAAATGAAATAGGTTCTATAACGTTTTTTGTGGGTAAATTATTAAGGGTTATAATTGCTAATTGTTTTTATTAATCCACAAATGCACACAAATAAGCACAAATTATAAATTAAAGTTGATTAGTTGATAAGTTTAGCAAAATATTAGATGTAATTTAATTCACAAATACACTCAAAAAGATAAATCATCAGTGTTAATTTGTGTAAATCTGTGGATGAAATTATATACATTGCGGGTTGTTATTTATTGTCAGCAGATGCACACAAATGATCATAAATTATAAATTAGTTTTGAGGAATTTAGAAGTTTAGGAATAATGAGCGCTGA